>CAZAKS010000007.1:0-17795 GCA_964485975.1 Candidatus Woesearchaeota archaeon | reverse complement strand
AAAATAATGAATTAAATTGGCAAGATCTAATTGAACAAGGAATAATTGAATACCTTGACGCTAATGAAGAAGAAAATGCACTAATTGCACTTAATGAAAAGTATCTTACTAAAGATATGACTCACATGGAGATTGATCCAATTGCAATTCTAGGTTTAACAACATCATTAGTACCTTATGCTAACTTTGGACAATCCTCAAGACTTAACAGAGGATCCAAAACTCAAAAACAATCCTTAGGAATGTACGCAACTAACTACTTGTTAAGAATGGATACTGATATTTCTATATTACAATACCCTCAGAAACCTTTAGTTCAAACTTTTATGCATGAGGTTGTAAACTTTGATAAACATCCTTCAGGTCAAAACATCACAATAGCTCTAATGAGTTACGATGGATATAACATGGAAGATGCTTTGATCATAAACAAGGGTTCAATTGAAAGAGGCCTTGCAAGATCGTTCTTTTTCAGACCTTATAGGGCAGAAGAATTAAGATACCAGGGTGGTTTAGTTGATGAAATAGGTGTTCCAGATAAGGAAGTTAAAGGTTATAGATCAGAAGAAGACTATAGATACCTAGAAGATGATGGTATTGTATATCCTGAAGTTAAAGTTAATGAAGAACAAATTATTATTGGGAAAACATCCCCACCTAGATTCCTTGGAGAGATGGAAGAGTTCTCAATTGCTGCAAATACAAGAAGAGAATCTTCAGTATCAGCTAGAGCAGGGGAAGAAGGAGTAGTAGATAATATTTTTATCACTGAAAATGCAGAAGGAAACAAATTGGTTCAAGTTAGATTAAGACATCAAAGAATTCCAGAACCAGGAGATAAGTTTGCTTCAAGGTATGGACAAAAAGGAGTTATTGGAAGAATTGTTCCTCAAGCAGACTTGCCTTTTTCAGTTAATGGAATAGTTCCAGATCTAGTATTTTCACCACACTCAATTCCATCTAGGATGACTATCTCACACTTAATCGAAGTTATTGGGGGTAAGGTTGGAGCTTTAGGTGGAAGATTTGTTGATGGTACTACATTCTCAGCAGAATCAGAAGAGGATCTTAGAAAAGAACTTTTAGAACTTGGTTTCAGAGAGAATGGAACTGAAAAAATGTACAATGGAATTACTGGAGAAGAAATGGAAGCTCAGATCTTTGTAGGTAATATGTACTATCAGAAATTAAAATACATGGTTGCTAACAAAATGCACGCAAGAGCATCAGGTAGAATCCAGTTACTAACAAGACAGCCTATTGAAGGAAGAAGTAAGGGTGGAGGATTAAGGTTGGGAGAGATGGAAAAAGACTGTCTAGTAGCTCACGGAGCATCATTATTACTAAAAGAAAGATTTGATTCAGATAAAACTACATTACATATTTGTGAAAGTTGTGGTATGGTTGCAATCTTTGACAATATCAGAAAGAAAGGAACCTGTCCTAAATGTGGTGCAAATGCAGATGTAAATGCAATTGACATAAGTTATGCTTTCAAGTTACTATTAGATGAACTAAAATCCTTAGGATTATATCCTAAAATAAGTTTGAAAAACAAATACTAAAATGGAATCCGTATACAAAAGAATAGATACAATAAAATTTAGCCTATTGTCACCTCAACAAATTAAGAAGATGGCACATGCTAAAGTTGTAACTGCTGAACTTTATGATAAAGAAGGTTATCCTGTAGATGGTGGGTTAATGGATATAAGACTTGGAGTTATTGATCCAGGATTAAGGTGTAGAACTTGTTCAGGAAAACTAAAAGAATGTCTTGGACACTTTGGTTATATTGAGTTAGCAAGACCTGTAGTTCATATAAAATTCGCAAAAATATTACACATGTTACTTCAAACAACTTGTAGTGAGTGTAGTAGAATCCTTCTTTCAGATGATGATATTCTAAAATATTCACAAAAATTACAAACTCTAACTGATATGGGAAGAAAAAAGGAAATTGAAAGATTAAACAAACTTATAAGAACAAATTCAAAAGGAATAAAGAAATGTCCTCATTGTAAAACAAAACAAATAATCGACAAGTTTGAAAAGCCTTCTAATTATATGGAAGATAACAAAAGAATCAGTCCTATTGAAGTAAGAGCAAGAATGGAGAAAATTGAAGATTCAGATCTAAGACTATTAGGAATAAACCCTGATGTTGCAAGACCTGAATGGATGGTTATAACAATATTCCCAATTCCACCTGTAACAATGAGACCTTCTATCACTCTAGAGTCTGGAGAGAGATCAGAAGATGACTTAACTCACAAATTAAGTGATATTGTAAGGATTAATCAAAGGTTATTTGAAAATATAAATGCAGGAGCACCAGAAATTATTGTAGAAGACTTATGGGATTTACTTCAATATCATATTACTACTTTTTTTGATAATAATATAGCTCAGGTTCCACCAGCTAGACATAGATCTGGTCAACCTCTTAAAACTATTACAGATAGAATCAAAAGTAAGGAAGGAAGATTCAGACATAATCTTGCAGGTAAGAGAGTTAATTTTGCAGCAAGGACTGTTATCTCACCAGATCCTAAAATTGAGTTTAACGAAGTTGGAGTTCCAAAAGAAATTTCAATGGAATTAACAGTTCCTGAAAGAGTTACTGAATGGAACATTGAATGGTTAAGGGAATTTGTAAAAAATGGTCCGAAGGTATATCCTGGAGCTAATTATGTTATTGTAGATGAAGTAAAGAAAAAGAGAATTACACAAGAGACCCAGGAAATAATCTTAGAAGAATTAGAACCTGGACAAATTGTAGAAAGACACCTAATCGACGGAGATGTATCAATCTTCAACAGGCAACCTTCTCTACACAGAATGTCTATCATGTGTCATAAAATAAGAGTACTTCCAGGAAAATCATTCAGAATGAATCCATCTGTTTGTAATCCTTATAACGCAGATTTCGATGGAGATGAAATGAATTTACACATCCCACAAACTGAAGAATCAAGAGCAGAAGCAGAAATTTTAATGGAAGTTGAAACTCAAATTATCAGTCCAAAACATGGATTAAACATTATTGGATGTATTGATGATTCTATTACAGGAAATTACTTATTAACTCAAAAAGGAAATACTCTAACAAAACAAGAGGCAATGAATCTTTTAATTGGAGTGGGTGTATTCAATACTGAAAAATTAAAGAAATTAAAAAACACAGTTTCAGGAAAAGAAGTATTCGCAGCCTTACTACCTGATGATTTCAATTCAATTGGTAATTCCAAAGCTTGTAAGAAATGTAAAGAGTGTAAAAGAAAGAATTGTGAACAAGACTCTTATGTACTTGTGGAAAAAGGAAATCTAAAAACTGGAGTTATTGATTCAAGTACAATTGGTAAAGGTAATGGTACAATTCTAAGAGATATTCACAGATTATACAATGAAAAACAAGCAGTAGATCTTTATGGTAAGATTTTCAAATTAGGAATAGCATATTTACTAAAGAGAGGATTTACTATTACAACTTCTGATGCAGATGTTCCAACTAATGTAAGAACAAGAGCAAAAGGAGCAATTAAAGACTCCATTAAAGGAGTAGATGATATTATTGCTAAATACAAACAAAATAAAATCAAAGCATTTTCCTCAAAAACAGTAGATGAGACAGTTGAGTTAATGATTATGCAGAAACTTAACGAAACAAGGAACAAAGTAGGAGAAATGATTTCAAATAGTTCTTCTGATACTAACAATGCTATGATTATGTCAACAGCAGGTGCAAAAGGTAATATCCTTAACCTTGCTCAAACAGCTATGCTTGTAGGTCAGCAGTCTTTAAGAGGAGAAAGAATTAGTAAAGGATACAAAGATAGGACTCTTGCTCTATTTGGGAAAAAAGACTTAGGTCCAGAAGCAAAAGGTTTTGTAAGACATAGTTACAAGAGAGGATTAAATCCAATTGAATTCTTCTTCCACGCAATGACTGGTAGAGATTCCCTGATGGATACTGCTTTAAGGACTCCAAAATCTGGATATCTATACAGAAGACTTGCAAACGCTCTACAAGATCTAAGAGTAGAGTATGACTATACTGTAAGAGATGCAAACAAAACAATAGTTCAATTCACTTATGGTGATGATAATATTGATATTTCAAAATCAGAAAATGGTACAATCAATGTAAAGAAGATTGTAGCCGAGGTACTAGAAGAAAAATGACAGATGTACTAGTTAAGGAATACCAGGAAAAGGGAATACCAATCACCCTATTAAAAGCAGCTAGTGAGGAAAGTGCAAGAAAAAAGTTAACTGCAAAACAAACAAAAAAAGTATTCAAAAAACTAGAAGATAAATATATGTTCGCAAAAATTCATCCTGGAGAGGCAATTGGTGTTATAACTGCAGAATCATTTGGAGAACCAGGTACTCAGATGACTTTAAGGACTTTCCACTTTGCAGGTGTTGCAGAGGTAAACGTTACACTAGGTCTACCTAGGCTTATTGAGCTTTTCGACGCTAGAAAACTACCATCTACTCCTCTTATGGAAATATACTTAAAAAAACCATATAACAAAGATGAAAAATATCTAGAAAAGATCATAAGTAAGATAGCTGCTGTTGAGTTATCCAATATTCTAAGTGAAATTGCTATTAATCTATTAAAATCCACAATTGAATTCAAACTTAATAAAAAAAGAATGAGAGAATTAGGGATTAAAGAAGAAGAAGTAATCAAAACAATAAAAGAATCACCAAAAGGAACTGAAGTTACTCCAAAAGATGATAGATATGTTGTTACTCCAAAAAATCAAGATGGGGGATTACCTGTTGTTTACCTACTTAAAGAAAAAATAAAAGCAATTAAGATTAAAGGTATAAAAGGAATTGAGCAAGTTCTTCCTAAAAAGGTAGGAACTGAAATCATGTTAATTGCTTCTGGTTCAAATCTTAAAGAAGTTCTAGAGATAGATGAAGTAGATGGAACAAGAACAATATCAAATAATATTTTTGAAGTTGAAAAAATTCTAGGAATTGAAGCTGCAAGACATGCAATCATGGAAGAGGCAGAGACTGTTATTAAAGAACAAGGTTTGGATATTGATATCAGGCACATAATGTTTATGGCAGATCTAATGACTACACAAGGTACAATTAAAGGTATCACAAGATCTGGAATCACAAGTGAGAAGGAGTCAGTTCTAGCTAGAGCCTCTTTCGAAACACCTATAAAGCATTTAATCAATGCAAGTATTACTGGAGAAACAGATTACCTAAATTCAGTAGTAGAAAATGTAATGCTTAACCAACCAATCCCACTTGGTACTGGTTTACCTGGATTGGTAACAAAACTTAAAGGTAAGAAAAAATGAGTCTAGAAGAATTAAATAAGGCAATCAAAGAAAAAGAATTGACTTTAGGAAGTAGAAAAACACTAGCCAAAATAAAATTAGGCAAAGTAAAAACAGTATACATTTCAAATGACTGCCCAGAAGAAGTTAGAAAAGACATTCTACATTTCAGTAAAATTGCTGAAATAAAAGTAAATGATTTAGATATGAATGGACTTGAATTAGGAACACTTGTGAAAAAACAATTCTCTGTTTCTGTCCTAAGCTATTAAAATGATAAGTTACGACCAAAAAACAATCGGTTTCATTAATGTTTTTGAGAAATCCACTCGAGCACAAGTAAAAGATTGTTTTGAAGAGGAAGATTCTCTTGTTTTTGTAGTACAACCTGGTCAAATTGGCTTTGCAATAGGTAAAAAAGGAGCTAATGTAAAAAAACTTAATCTAATGTTCAAAAGAAAAATAAAAATCATAGAGTTTAATCCTTCTCCTAAACACTTTCTATTAAACTTGTTATATCCACTAAAAACAGAAATAGAAGTTAAAGAAGAAGAAATAATAATAAAAACAGAAAATACAAAACAAAAAGGACAAATCTTTGGAAGAGACAGAACAAATCTAAAGAGAATACAGTCCATTATGGACAAATATTTTAAGTTGAAAATTGTTCTTGAGTAATTCTAAATCTCCTTTAAAACTATCATAGTCCTTGTTTTATCCACACCTTCAATATTTCTTAATTTTTTAATAATATAATCATTTAATTCTTCTACATCCTTAGCTCTTACTTTAACAACTATGTCAGTACCACCTGTAACAATACACACTTCCTCTGCACCAGTTTTCTTAATCTCTTTAGCAATATTTTCTTGTGATAATTTCTTCCCATCAGGTAACATATACATCACACCTACAAGAATATAACTCAAAATACCCATATCTAACTTCTTATAATCTAATCTAACTGTATACCCCTTTATCACTCCAAGTTTTTGCATTTTATTAATTCTATTATGAACTGTAGTTATTGGTATCCTTAATTTCTTAGATAATCGACGAGAAGTTAGATTACTGTTCTCTTTTAGCGCATCTAAAATTTTTCTATCTTTTTTGTCTATTTCCATACAAATGGAATATATTTCCATTATTTATATATTTTTTGGTTTTTATAGAATATTATTTCATTTTTTCTGGAATATTTATTTAAATAAGTGCCACTTTTCAGTAATTAATACAGTCAAGTGGACTTAAAACACAGGAGAAATGAAAAATGAAACCATTGATTGAAAAAGTTCAGACCCAAATTGGAGATCCGAGCATAGGAAAAAAAGTCCAGCAAATGGAAAAAAGACAACCCCTACCTGGAGGTTATATGGTACTACCTGATGGAATTGTAGTTTTCCAGAAGTCCTACCAAGAAGATGCAGACCTATTTAAAAGCTATATAGGGAGGTAAAGAAAATGGTAGTAGCACCTAGAGATGCATACTTGGTAAGTTTAGAAAAAGAAAAACCTTTCCTAGATTTAGTTAAAAGACTAAAAGAACAAGGACATTATGCTTCCGAAGGTAGAAGAGAGGTATATGGCTCTAGAGTTGTGAAGTTTAAGTTTGTTAAAGACAGAGGACTACATGAGTATTCTTTGCTCTACACTGACACTGGCAAGCTAAGAACCATAAGTTACAGGCTTCTAGAAGCTGCAACAATTATTCAACCAGATATGGAAAGCTTTGAAGAACAATTTAGAACTGGACAACTAGAACGAGAATGTTGGGAAACTTTAAGAGGGGCAACAGAAGGAATTGAGTTATTTACAATTTAACAATAGAAACCTTTAAAAACCCCAAAATTTCCCCAGAATGTAAATGGCAAGTAAGAGTCAAGGTTTAAACGCAGGAAAGAAACTTCAGTCTAGAAGAAATGTTTCTAGATGGAAGAAGCAAGCTTACAAATCTAGAACTCTTGGATTAAAGCCTAAGTCAGATCCATTAAAGGGAGCTTCACAAGCTAAGGCAATTGTGCTTGAAAAAATTCAGCTAGAAGCAAAACAGCCTAACTCTGCTATGAGAAAATGTGTTAGATGTCAATTAATTAAAAATGGAAAGAAAGTAACAGCTTTTGTTCCTGGCTATAATGCAATTAAACTAATTGATGAACACGATGAAATAGTAATTGAATGTATTGGTGGAAAGATGGGAAGAGCTAAAGGAGACATTCCTTGTGTTAGGTGGCAAATAATCAAAGTTAATGATCAATCCTTAAACGCATTAGTAAAAGGTAAGATAGAAAAAGGTAGAAGATGAGTGAGATAAAATTATTCAATAGATGGGAAACAGAACAAATTCAAGTAGTTGATCCAGGATTGAAAAGATACATCAACCTAAGACCAATTATAATCCCAAAAACTCACGGAAGAAATGTTGGAACCCAATTCTGGAAATCAAAATACCATATTGTTGAGAGATTAATTAACAAAATGATGATCCCTGGACATAAAGGTAAAAAACATAAAATTTCTTCAGCACATTGTACAGGTAAGGGTTTAACTACATACAAAATTGTTGAAGAAGCATTCAAAATTATTGAAACTAAATTAAAGAAAAATCCAGTTGAAGTTTTTGTTAAAGCTTTAGAAAATGCATCTCCAAGGGAAGAGATTACTACAATCGAGTATGGTGGAGCAAGATATCCTAAAGCAGTTGAGTGTGCACCACAAAGAAGAATTGATTATGCTCTAAGATTAATGACTCAAGGTGCTTATGCAAAAGCATTTGGTAAAAAGTTTGCAATTCAAAATGCATTAGCTGATGAAATTATGAAAGCTTACAATGAAGATCAAAGTTCAAATGCAATTGGTAAAAAATTAGAACTTGAAAGACAGTCTGACGCTTCTAGATAAGATCTACCATATAATCATATTTATGTTCTTCAATTATTGACGCTGTCTCATAATCTTTTATTATCTTAGAAAACTTCATTCTTAGTTCAGAAATAACTCTATCAAAGTCCTTTAAATCCTTTGCAGCAATACTAAGGGTGAAATCCCACTTACCAGTTGTCTTAGCTGCATAAACAATATTTGGATGAGCCTTCAAAAAAGCCAGAAACTTTTTCTCACTCTCTTCTGTTAAATTGAACAAAACAAAATTAACAAAGGTATAAACAGGAAAACCTATCGCCGTGGGATTAAGAGTAGTATGAAAAAACCTCACCACTTTATTTTTCTTCAATCTATTAATTCTGTAGAGAACACTGTCTCTCTGTATCCCAGTTTTCCTGCTTACCTCTGCCACGGACATCCGTGCATTTTTGTCCAAAACCTTGAGTATCTTTTTGTCTTTTTTATCTAACATATTCCTTATTACATTAAACTTATTTAAATATCTTTCGTATTTTAAGTAAAATATCTTACAATCTTTAATAAACAATTAAAAATAACAAATAATTATGAATCAAAGACTTAATTTGGCACTCTTGCTCTTAGGAGCAGGATTATTTGTAACTTTAGGAGATGTTACTCTCTTCAATTGGGCGAGAAACAACAATTGGATCCATTTAGCCTTAGGTCTTTCCTTAAATGTAATAGGAATCACATTCTATGCTTTAACACTGAGATTCGAAAGTATAGGCGTGGCAACAGCAATCTTCCTTGGACTAAACATAGTAGCAGTTTCCCTAGCTGGATTCATCTTTTTCAATGAATCGATTCATTTTCGAGGAGTTATTGGCATGTTTTTGATAGCATTTGCAATATTCTTAATAGAGATCTAACCAAAACCTTTAAAAAGGGAAAATTATCCCAAGTTAATTAAAAATGGCTAAAAAATCCCCCAAAACAAAGAAAGCAAAAAAAAGCCCATTAGCTCTTCCAGAATTACCCAAGTTAACACCTGAAGTTCAGGGAAAAATGGACAAATTAAAGAGCAAATTAGACAAATATAAGACTGAAGTTCTTAAGAAATTTGACAAGTATATTACTGGTATATCCTTACTTCCACCTCCAAAACCTAGACAAGGAGAAGAAGTAAACAAAGATGAAATTCATATTTTTACATTGGTTGACGATGGTGATGTTAAAAAGATGTCTCGACATGAGTTAATTGTTAGACTAACTGATATCACAAATAAAATCGCAGCTGATATTGATAAAAACTTCAAACCTCAAGTGATGCTTATTTCTGAGGTAAAAGAAGCTTGTTTTGATGGTAAATCAGATCTAATGAAAATGATTGCAGCATCTGGAATCATATTCGATAAGGGGTTATTGGGGGCCTTAAAAGTTTCTGATGTTCACAAAACAAGAACAGTTCAAAAGTTTGAAAAATATGTTGTTAGTTACGTTGCAGTTGGATCCTTATTTAGAGGAGATGCAGATCCTAATGACATTGATGTAGCCATTATTATAGACGATACTGATGTTAAAAAAATGTCAAGATTGGAATTAAAAGATAAGTTAAGAGCAATAATTCAAAACATGGGATTCGAAGCATCTCAGATTACTGGAGTAAAAGCTCAGTTCCATATCCAGACATATATCTTAACAGACTTCTGGGATTCACTAAAAGAAGCAAACCCAGTTATCTTTACAATGCTTAGAGATGGAGTACCTCTTTATGATAGAGGAGTATTCATGCCTTGGAAACTATTATTACAAATGGGCAGAATAAAACCTTCTCCAGAAGCAATTGATATGAATATGGAAGTAGGAGATAAGTTACTTCTAAGAACAAGACAAAAACTACTTTCAGTAGTTGGTGAAGATCTATACTATGCAATGCTGAATCCAGCACAAGCAGCTCTTATGCTTTATGGTATTCCTCCTCCAACACACAAAGAAACTGCACCATTAATGGATGAGATCTTTGTAAAGAAAGAAAAGTTACTAGAAAAAAAATATGTTGATATGCTTGCAAGAGCTGTAAAATACTTCAAAGATATCGAACATGGTAAAGTTAAGAAAGTTACTGGTAAAGATATTGATAATTTACTAAAAGATGCAGAAGATTACTTGAATAGATTAAAAACTCTATTTGATGAAATTGAAAAAAGAAAAGAAAAAGAGAATATTGTTAACATACATGACTCTTGTATGAGCATCGCAAAAGACTTGATAGTAAATTCTGGTGTAAAATCAGTAACAAATTCAAAAGTACTTCAACTTTTCAAAGATAATATTGTTGAAAAAGAAAAAGTACCTGAATTATACTTGAATACACTTAAAGATGTTATTAAAGCCAAGAAAGATTATGAAGCAAACAAACTTTCTAAACAAGAATTGAATAAAGTTATAAAAGAAGCAAAAGGTTTCATAAGAACTATGGTTGAACATCTTCAAAGAAAGAGACTATCAGAGTTAGAAAAAGTAAAAATCAAATTTAAGTACAAAGATAAACTAGGAGAAGCAACAATAATTGACAATACTGTTTTTGTTGTAAAAGACCTAGAAGACACAACTAAGATACTAAAATGCAAGCTTGAAAAGGACGGTTCATTAGGTGCTCCTAAGAAATCATCTCTAGAAGAGCTTGAAAAGTTTATCAATAAGGTGTCTCTACCACAGAAAATCTTTATAAAGGATAAGATTTTCCAATCTTTGAACTCAATAATTGGAGAGGATGTAGAAGTTCTCTTAGGATACTAAAATGGAAGCACTTGTAAACAGTTTCAGGCGAGGAAGGCACACAATCAATATGAAACATATGATTTTAACAGTGTCAGAAGTAGATACTAGAGAAAAAGCTGAAAAGTTAGTTGGAAAGAAAGTTGTTTTCACAACACAAACAGGAAAAGAGATTGTTGGTAAAATTGCTTCTGCACATGGTAACACTGGTGCAATAAGAGCTATTTTTGAAAGAGGATTACCTGGTCAATCAGTTGGACAAAAGGTGAAGGTAGAATAAAATGGTAGGATTAAGACCCTTTAGATGTTATAGAAGAGTAAAAAGAGCATATACTAGAAAGTCTAAGTATAAAGCAAAAGGGTACATCAAAGCAGTTCCAACAAGTAAGATTGTAAAGTTTAATTATGGAAATACTAAAAAAGAGTTTCCATCTAAAGTAAATTTATTCTGTAAACAAAGAATTCAAATCAGACATAATGCAATTGAATCTGCAAGGGTTATGGTTGTTAGGAAACTGAATAAAGTTCTAGGTAGAAATTATCACTTACAAATTAGATTATATCCTCATCATGTTCTTAGGGAAAACAAAATGATTACAGGGGCAGGAGCAGATAGGATGCAGACTGGAATGCAGCACGCTTTTGGTAAAGCTATGGGTCTTGCAGCTCAAGTAAAACCTAAACAAGCTATTTTTACAGTTCATTCTGAGAAAGAAGCTATTCCCCATATTAGAGCAGCACTTAAGGCTTGTACATACAAACTACCTTGTAAGTGTGGTATTGAAGTTCTTTAGTAAATTTTATAAACTATAGTTTAAAACTCAATTTTATGTTAATTGATCGTTTAATAACTGGTTTGCAAACCTCTTATGTAGATGGAACTAGTTCTTTTGATACAATGGACAGAGCTTTTCGAGGATTAAGGGGAAGACATACAATTAGAAGATATTTTGAAGCATATCATGATTTAGTTAGAGCTGATTTAGCACTTGCTGTCAATAGAAGAGAAGATAATATTGCAGTCAAAAGAGTTTTAAGAGGGCATTCTTCAAAAGAAGTTGCAGAGAGTTTAACTATTGATAGATTCAGATATTTTTTAAGTAAATATGGTGGAAGAAAAAGGCAAGGTCTACATAATGCTTGGGCAAGAGCTTTACCAGAAGTTTACCCTAATGGAAGACTACCCAATATTCTAGGGTTTTAATTAGTAAGTTTTATAAACTATAGTTTAAAACACTCAAATTATGAATATTCAAATAACCTCAACAAATGGGCAAATAGGATATAAATTAGAAGAAGTAATGATTCTTGAAGTATCAAAACCAAGAGGACCAAAATCTGGTCAATTAGTTGGGCAAGAATACATAGATGTTTTTTATATTGAAGAACCAGATAGATATGAATCTGTTAAAGATGCATTGGAAAATATTAGATCTAGAGGTTTAACTGGAAGCAGGATTTGTTTTTCTGAAAAAATATTTCATGAAAGAGTAAGACCTGCTTTTGGTGCTGTTAATCCTGAAGATTTGGTTGGCATAAGAGCATATACTTTGCAAGATGTCCACGCAGATGGAAATAGAAGTTTAGTCTACGATTTTGTAGTTGGTTTAGAATCAATTACTGTGGATGGAGAACCTTTACAAATTTAGATAATTTTATAAAATGAGATTAGAACAATCAGCAACTGGAATTTATCAAGTAACATTAAAACCTCATTTAAAATTCTATTATGACGAAAGTCGTTTTACAGTTTATTCAAACCCTCACCAAAGTAATGAAACGCCTTGGAGTACTATCTTAGGTTATCTTGCTCCAAAAGAAGATAGATTGTGGTTGGATACTGGTGATGTTGGAGATAAGTCACTTTCTTTAGAACTATGTACAAGAGAAAGAATAATTGCTGGGACAAGGCAAAGGATTTTGGCTCATATAAATTGGGACATAATTGATTCGCTAGAAAGAGTATCTGATTTTAGTTCTTGGGAAGAACTTAATGACCTAACTGCAGAAAGAAGAGACACAAGAACTAACCAACAACCCACTTCTCCATCAGATGAAGTAAGAGTTTTTGTTATCTCTCCATATGGCAAATTGTTGTATGAGGGAAATGATCTTCCAAATGGAACAACAAGAGCAAAGAAATATGCATTAAGGGGTGGAGTTGGAATAAAAGGTGCTGCTTTAACTCATATGGAAAAAAGACCTGAAGGATTAAGAGTAGAAAAGGTTCATTTTTTACCTGCTAGAGATGAAGCAGGAATTAGATATGCTAGAAGAAGAGAAATTTTTAAGGTTGATATGAATTCTGGTGAATTAGGCCAGCTCGTAGACTTTGTTTAAAATCAAAGACCATTTCGCCCTTCTTTTTTAATTTAATATACTAAATCATTTTTCTTTATAAAAATAAAAAATAAATCAAGTATCTAGTAGAGAATCAAAAGCTTTTTATATAAGTAATTTTCCATTATAATCATTCTTGTTTTTTTAACAAAAATGGCCAAAAAACAAAAAACTATAGGGATCCTGGGAGGGCTTGGACCTGAAGCATCAAACTGGTTAGCTCAAGAAATAACTAGAATTACCCCTGCTTCTAAAGATCAAGACCACTTAAAATTTATCTATTATAATAATCCTAAAATCCCTGATAGAACTGATGCAATTGTAAAAAGTGGAGAAAGCCCAGTGTTATCTTTAGTTCAAAGTGCGGAAATATTAGAAGAAGCAGGAGCTGATTTTATTGTAATTCCTTGTAACACTTCACATTATTACATAAGAGATATTCAAAAATATATTCACATTCCAATTATTAATATGATTGAAGAGGTTGCAAAAGCTATTTCAATAAATTTTCCAAAAGTAAAAACTGTAGGTTTACTTGCGACAACTGGAACAGTAACATCTGGAATCCGTGATGATATTTTTTCTAAATATAATATTGAAGTATTAACTCCAACAAAAGAACAGCAAGAAGAATATATTACAGAGGCTATTTATGGAAAACAAGGAGTTAAAGCTGGATATAAAGAATATCCTAGAATGCTTTTTGAACATGCTTCAGATATTTTAATAGAACAGGGTGCACAAGCAATTATTGCTGGTTGCACAGAAGTAGGGTTATCAATGGAGCAGAAAAAAGTGGATTTTCCTATTTTTGATTCTGGAAAAATATTAGCCCATATTGCAGTAAATAAGGCTCTTAATGATAAACCTAAGAACACACTTGGAGCATTTGGAAGTATCTTAGTACAACCTTATTATTTTATCAGGAGGAGAGCTTTAGAGCTTATAGCGAGTGAATAATGAAAGTAGCAATATTACATCATGACATTGAATGGCCTGAACAAGAGTTTCAGAGACAGTTCCAAACTAGAGGAATAGAAGTTTTAATGTATGATGTTCGTTCTTCAACACCTCAACAAATAGCAAACTATCGTCCGGATATTGTTTTAAATCGGGTTTATGCTTCAGTTGCAAATAGAGATTATTCTGCAATTAGTGAAGCATTAGGTTTTTTAGAGCAAATGGAAGATTTAGGATTAAGAGTTGTAAATTCTCATCATGCAACAAGAAATGATTATCATAAGTTTGCAGCATTTGAAGCTATGGAAGAAGCTGGAGTCAACACTCCATTTACTCACATGTTAGATGGACAAGATCCTGTAACCTTAGCAACAAAAATAGGTTTCCCTTTAATTGTAAAAAAAGATACAGGTGGAAGAGCAGATCATGTATACAAAGCAGATAGTTTAGATCAAGCTCTAACTGCTATAAGAACTATAGAGGGAATAGATGATTATGCAGGAGATATTATTTTACAAAGTTTTGCAATGCCTACTGAACCTAAGGATTATAGGGTAGGTGTATTAAATGGAAAGGTACTCTACTTTCATGGAAGAACTTTAATTTCTTTGAATGAAGATGAGCAACCTTGGCTTGCAAGTAGATCTGCAGGTTCAGAATTAATAAAATTAGATCAAGCACCAGAAGGTGTATTAGATATTGCAGTTATGGCAGCTAAATCAATAGGTGCTTACTTTGATGTTTTAGATATTATACAAACTGAATCTGGAGCATTAGTTATTGAACATAACCCTACTCCAAATTTTAATCCACAATACAATAGATTTATTGGAATAAATCCTGTTGAATTAATTGTAGAGGAGTTAACAAAAAAATGAATGAACCAATAGTATTTGTAGGACCAAATAAAAGAGTGACCCCGTTACAAGTAGAATCAATAAGAAGTGGATTTACTCCATTACAAGCCTGTGTTTTTGATTATGAAGATGGTTATGCTTCCGCAAAATTAAGAGAATTTTTAGATGGTCAAGATCAAGCATTATTTAGATTCATTTATCCATTTTATGATATCACTTACAAAAATAAAGTTGCAGAGTTAACTTCAGGAGGAATGGATCTAGCAACAGCACAATTTAGAATTTTTGAAGAATTTGTCCATGGTTGGCAAGATTTCATTGGGTCTCTAGGAACTAGAACACAGGAAGTTAATTCTTTAGAAATAATGCTTAAAGAAAGAGACAAAGCATTTCAATATGAAAGATTAGGAGAAACTCCTGGTTTAATTCCCGAAACTTTAGATTTAGCACATGGAAGAGCAGAAGCTAGTGTTTTGGATATGATAGAAAGATTTGGTGGTGTAGTCTACAAACCAATAAGTGGTTCTGAAAGTCAAGGAATTTACATTATTGAACAGGAAGGAAGTAGATATACAATAAAATCAGATATAAAGGGAAGTAGAAGAACAGAAGAAATAGAAGAACCTATTTTAGTCAGACTACAAAACTTACATAATCCAAGTTATGTGGTTCAAGAAAGAATTCCTTATGCAAGAGTTTTTGGTGATTATGATTATGACTTAAGAGTACATGTTATAGATGGACAAGTTGTAGGAACTGCTGCATTTGTATACAACTCAGATACTATGGATGAAGAAGTACACTCAATTGAAGCTAGAGCTCTTGAAGATCCGAGAATTGCCAATGCATTAGAACATGGAATAGGAATTAGTTTAGAAGCAGTTAGAAAATTTGGTTTAGATGTATCTGGAGTAGATTTAATGATTTCAGAAAATGATTATAAACCAAGAATAACAGAAGTTAATTGTTTTCCAGGATGGACACTGTTAGAAGTTAATCCTGATTTAGACATTGCTCAAAAAGAGGTTGAATTATATCAGAGACTCCTAAGATGAGCAGAATAGAAATAGATTTAGATCAAATAAAAGAAAATTATGCAAGATTAAAAGCTATTGCAGACCAAAAAGGGATTTCTATATATCCTGTAACTAAAGTTGTAGCAGGAGATCCAAGAGTAGCTAGAACATTAGAATCAGTTGTTGTCGGGACAATGGCTGATTCAAGAATTGAAAACATTAGACAATTAAAACAAGCAGGAATAAGATCAAGTTTTCTTCTATTAAGAGCACCAGCATTTTCTGAAATTGCTGAAGTAGTAAGCTATGCAGACTATAGTTTAAATTCTTCTATGGAAACAATTAGTAGATTAGATCTTGAAGCTGGAAAGCAGGGAAAACAACATGGGGTAGTTTTAATGCTAGAGATGGGAGACTTAAGAGAAGGAACTTCTTTGGAAAATGCATTAGCAATAGCAAGGAGAATAAAAGAATTAGGAAATATCTATCTTCATGGGGTTGGAGCTAACTTTGCTTGTTATGGTGGGGTTGCACCCACAGCTGAAAAAATGCAAGCATTAAGTGAATATGCTGGAAATTTTCCAGAAATTCAAATTGTTTCAGGTGGTAATTCAGCAAACATCTCTTGGTTATTAGAAACAGATGATACTTACTCAATAAATAATCTTAGAATAGGTGAAGCAATAATGTTAGGATTAGAAACATTAAACAGAGAACATATTAAAGGTTTAAACAGAGATGCTTTTGTTCTTGCTGCAGAAGTAATTGAAGTAGAAGACAAAGAATCTAAGCCTTATGGAGAAATAGCTCAAGATGCATTTGGAAATGTTCCTGAATTCGAAGATGAAGGAACAATAACTAGAGCAATATTAAGTATTGGAAGACAGGATGTTGACCCTGATGGACTAACTCCCCTTAATGGAAGTCATACAATTTTAGGTGCAAGTAGTGATCATTTAATAATTAAAGCTGAAGAAGATATTAATGTAGGTGATGAAGTATACTTCACTCCAAGTTATTCTGCTTTGTTAAGATTAATGACTTCTCCATTTGTAGAAAAAAAGTATGTTACTTCTCGATGATTAGCATTACTGGGCCATAAGTATTTATTGAAGAAATTAAATAATTCTGTTCCATTTTTACATTTCCATCCTTTTCAAGGTCATCAGCTGGATCAGTTATAATAAAATTGTTCTCATCATAACCAGAAACCACAATCCAATGCCCAGTAGGTTTACCTTTAATATCATCAAACTCACCATTGTATTTTCTAGCTTTTTTAAAATAAAGTTGAGAACTTACTAAAGCAATAACTGGTATTTTATTATCAATATATTTTTTTATCAATTCCTTTGAGATGGGTAAGAATTTAACCTTTCCCTCTTTTTCTAAATACTCTGAATAATACTTAGTAACATTATCCAAATATTGAGTACCTTGACCTTCTTTAATATCTTCAGGAGATAATTTATGTAAAAATTCACTTCTCAATTCAAGTTTCTTTTTCAATTCTTCACTAGAGAGCTCAAACCATGTTGCATCAAACCGTCTAACATCTAAAGATACTACAGTAGATTTAAAACCTCTTTTTATTGCAAACATCCCTAGTTCACACTCGCTTGCTCCAAGTTTTAATTCATCAACTTCACAGTTAGATATCTCTTTTACAACCTCTTTTAATTCCAAAT
>CAZAKS010000006.1:0-17999 GCA_964485975.1 Candidatus Woesearchaeota archaeon | reverse complement strand
ATACTGTAGCTGCTGCTGTAGCAGGAATAAAATATCTATTTCTTACTCTTGTCCAATCTTCCCCAAAAAGTTTAGTCCCTACTTTATCTACAGCACCTAAGGAAGGAACAGAAGGAAGTCTTTCAAGAAGAGAAGGTCTATTTGCTATAGCCTGTTCTTCAAGAACTTTAGCTCTTTCTCTAGCTTCCCTTCTCCTTCTTTTGTGGACTTTTTCTGACATTTTATTCTCTTAGTCTGGAAATAATAAACAAAACAGCAAATACAACTACAAATGCCAACACAACACCTAGAATGATTGGCCATAATAGGTTGCCGTCCTTGACATCATAGCTATAGATGTTTTCTGTAACTATTCCATCATCTGTTGAAATAACAACAGTTAATGCTTGTACACCTTCTTCAAGAGGTGTTGCATATATTGTGTATTCTTGAGTTTGATCAACAGTCACAATCTCAGTGTATTCAAATTCAAAGTTACCTTCTAACTCAATGTAAAAATCTTGTGGATTTTCTTCCATGTTTGTTATTTGAACTTTGAAACTTAATTCCTTACCAACTTTTAGATCTTTCATTGTTGAGATTGAAACAATAGCTGAATCATCATATGATTCGTATCCATCAACTCTTACATATGCTGTTGCACATGTACTTGAATGATCATTGTTGTAATCTACTTGAACTTGAACCTCATAGTCCCCAGTAGCATCTGAAGGAAGTCTTAAGTAAAGTGTTTGTAGAGTAACTTCATCATTAGTAGTATCTGTTTCTTGGTTTCTTGCAGCTAGTTCATCAACATAAGCTCTTGTTGAAATTTCTAAAGCGGGAATTGAAACTGTAACTCTAATATCCTCTTCTTGGTTCTCTCCAAGATTTGTTAATCTTACTTTAACACCCAAGTATTCTTCAGGTGATGTGTTTGAGAACATGATATCCTTAACAACAACTTTATGTCTTGGTTCTTCAAAGTAAATATCATATGATTCTTTTACATAATCTTGTGAATCATAGATCTCAACATAAAGAGTATAATAATTATCATCTACATTAATGTCTTCTGGAATCTCTATTGTAAGTGTTTTCTTGTAAGAAACACCATTTTCTACATCAAATGTTTCTGTATAATCTTCTAAAAGATCATATTCATATCCACCAAACCAAGTTTTAACTCTAACATCAGTTGTAGAGCCAGTACCAGTTAAGTAAACATCAACTGTTAATTCTGTATCTAGTTCAATTTGAACTGTTGAACCTTCAGCTTCAATATCATTAACATATACAGAATCAATAGTATAATCATTTGATCCTGCTGAAACATATCCAGCAAAAGCTACTAGAAATGCCAATAATGCTAAGATTAGTATTTTTTTCATTGTTTTTCCTCCCAAAGACATTTTGGACAATAGTGTGTCTTTGTGGTATGATCGTAAATCAATTCTTTTTTACATCCTCTTGGGCATGCCATTTTCACTACTATTGTGGAGTAATAACTAGTTTATAAGCTTTTCGGTTTGTTGTTACTTATTAGTGGCTATAATCTAGCTTTTTGTGTATCTTCTATAGAAATAATACCATCAGGGAATAAGTCATCTTTAAAAGAAATTTTTCTATCTCCTGTTACATCATAGGGAATAAAATCTGTTAAAACCCTATTTGCTCTTTCTTGCCTTATAACTTCACATTCAGGTGTTGGAAAAAATTCAGAATCAGGATTCATACAAACTTGGTAAAAAGAGTGTTTTCCATCCATATATACATCAACTCTTTCAGCAGGTGTTACAACCCCATCTTTCTCTCCATATAAGTGAGGGTTTACTGCTATAAGTCCATCATATTGATATATAAATGCCTCAAGATCAGGAATACAAGTTGTTGTTGCAGTACATTGATCTACAGGTACTAATTTGGGGGGTTTGCTAACTGTTCCTCCTGCAACAAAAGCAGCCATTATTGCAAAAGCTCCCAAGTAGTATACTGGTTTTATCATATCTCAAAGATTTTTCACTTCTCTTAATAATCTTTATGGTTCTATTGTAACGCCATCATTGCCGACATAGTATGGGGCGTTTGGAGAGACTGACAGGAATGCTTCACAATACCATGCATCACCTACTGAAGTAAGGCTAGAATCAATGTAACTAGCATTAACATCTATCTCTTCTCCATAATATTTTCCATCTCTATACCAGTAATAATCATATAATCCTTCTCCTTCTACTTTGCATTCAAGAGCGTCAGTAGTTGAGGGATCTATTGGACTTATATTCACATTTGTTAGGCTTGAACAGCCCATTATGGCGGAGGCGATTATTGGTAGGATTGTTTTTCTCATAGAGAACTTAATATCTAGAAATGGAATAAAACTAATCCAAAGAAATTATAGAAATTATATAAAAAAAATTAAAAAAGATCCCAAAGGGATTGCCAAAAACTTTTTTTGTTATCTTCTGGATTTTCAATAACTACTACATCACCAAGACTCTCAATCTCTAAGTTGATAAATTCTTCATTGTAGATATCATCATTCTCGATAATAACTTGTAATGCGTATTTACCTGTTTCTAGATTGTTTGGTATTTCTACCTTATAGATTGCTGAAGACTCTTCAGATCTATCTAGATCTTGGAATGTTGAATAAGATCTCTCTCCTGCTAAGATAAATGTAACTTGTAAATCTCTAGCATCGAATGAGTTCTTATTTAGCATTGTTATTGAAACATGTACTTCGTTATCAGTGTTCTTTGATGTTAGTACATTACCTTCTAATTGGTAATCACCAGTAACTGCGACACCTGTAGCATCTGTGAATTCATAAGCTGAACCAAGGCTTGCTGCATTTAATACATTAATTTCCTCAACTTCTAACTTATCTCCTTCATAGTTACTTGCAACTGGTTCATCACATTCACCATCTTCATCTTCATCTTCACAAAGATCATTTACTTTGATCTCAAAAGTTTCAGAGTCTGATAACTCACCATCAGTTACGCTAACTGTGATTGTGTATAGACCAGCATCACCCATATCTGTGTGCCAGTAGAACCAATTATACCAAGTTAGTGCTCCATCTGCTCCATCTATTTCCCAGGAGTAAGTTAGTTCATCATCATCTGCATCAGTTGCAGTTGCATGTACTACTGTAATTTCTCCTTCATCAATTTCTATATCATCAATAGGATCTAGTACTGGAGCTTGGTTAGGTGTTATTTCTTCGATTACATAGATTGTAAAGGTTTCTGAGTCGGATGCACCATGTTCATCATATACTGTTACTGTAACATCATATGAACCAAGATCATCTTCTTCTGTTACCCAAAATAATCTACTTTCTGCTTCTGAGTAGTCATCAAAGTAACCAGCTGTGTTGTAAATATCTAATATATCAGGATTAACAACAACATGAACATAGTCATTACCTAGCTCTGCAATATCAGGGTTTAGTACCATTTCAACATCATTACTATCTAACATATCAACAACATCTGCTCTCATAATAGCTTCGAAGTTTTTTGAATTTTCAGTTCCAAAGTAATCAATAACTACTGGAGTTACTTCTAAGCTCCAGATTGCATTTGGATTTGAGATTGTAGCATCTTCCATACCAGCTGGTAGATCCCATTCAAAAGTCATATCATCTTCTTGGAAATCTCTTGCATATGCAGTAACATCAACTGTTTCTCCAGCATATACTGTGATATCATCAATTGGGTCTAGTACAGGTGGAAAGTTCATAAACCAAGGTTCTAGGTCCCAGTCATCCCAAGGATTACCATTACCATCTTCATCTTCTTGTACAGTAACTGAGTCACTGCCTAGATAGAAAGATGAGGTCATACTTGTTGCTGGTACATAAACCTTACAAGTGTAAGTTTTACCTTCTTCTGTTTCACTAGCATCTAATATTGAAGATTTTACATTTTTATCAGCTTCAATTTGACTTGATTCTTCATACCAGTAAAAATCGTATGTTGCTTCAGAGTCTGAAACTTCACAGTGTAAATCATCTGCGTCGTATGGATTACTTGGTGTGATGTATACTGTTGCATCAGGTTCTTCAGTAGGGTCATCTCCACCTTGTACAGTAACTGAGTCACTGCCTAAGTAATAAGATGATGTGAAGGCTGTAGCTGGTACATATACTTTTACTGTCCAAAGTTCTCCTGCACCAGTGTATGAAGCAGAAAGTTGTGATTCCTGTGTATTCATATCACTAATTACAAAATCTCCATCTTGGTACCAGTAGTAATCATATGTTCCAGAACCTGAAACATCTGCAACCAAGTTGTCTCCAGAATCTGGATTACTTGGTGAGATTGCTACATCACCAGCACTAGCAAAAGCAAGGCTTAATACTAGTACAAGGAATGTTAATATTAATGTCTTCTTCATTTTTTTGCACCTATTTCCTCACTCTACCAGTTACTCCAACTGTAAAGTAGCTTGAACCTTGACTTGTGTGACCTACACCAAATTGAGGACCTACACTTCCATTATCTGTTTGGAAATCTACTCCTAATTCTCCTCTAAAATCTGTTAGAGGTGTTGATGTTCTTAGGTCAGCTGCATGATCTACTCTTTCTTCATGCATTAATTCTAATCCTGCAACTAAGCTTATATCTTGATTTAAGTTTACATCTGCTCTTACATCAAAACCAAATAAACCTTGAACTGCGTTCATATCAACTTCACCATTTTGATCTACTAGGCCTAAAGCTGCGAAAACAGTTGAGTCTATATAAACTGGACCTGTGGTTTGACCAATTCCTAATCTTAGTTGACCACCAACTGCTCCAGTTCCTCTGTTGAATTTGTGTCCATCATAATTAATTCCATCAATACCTACAAATCCAATTGGACCTCCAGCTAATCTGAAACCACTTGTTTCTCCACCAAATGCAGCACCAAATACTCCATCATAAGCAGCTAAACCACCTTGAACATTACCCCATAGAGGACCACCAACAAATCTTTGATCCATTGTAAGTACTGCTATAGGACCTTTTCTTGCTCCAGCTTCTTCACCTTGTAGACTTACCTGTCCTTCAAGGTTCATAAAAGCACCACCAAGACCTTCAGGTAGTTCACTTGCTAAGAATGCTCCACCAGTGAAATCTAGATAGTTTTCTCCTTTTCTCATAAATCCTAGAGCAACATAAGCTTCAACAGCTTGTTCTACTGAAAGACCCTCTTCGATTTCTTGGATTTCTCCATTTCTTCTTTCAACTATATCGGCAATAAAAGGTCGAACATATTCTGAATCAATGTGACCATTTGCAATTTCCATTAAGTCACTGTCACCTAGACAGAAACCTTGAGTTGGATACATTCTGTCTCCCCTTACTCCGTCCTTTCCTCTTACAAAGCCATCATCACCAGCTGGATTTTCTTCATTAAACCAATGTAATGCATCTCTGTCTACCCATCTACCATCAGCCATATAACCAAAAGCAGCTGAATCTACCATAAGATTTGCTAAATTGCTCTCTTCTGCTGGGCTTAAACCACTAGTAGCTCTTTTTTCTAAAGCTCTATTAATGGTGTATTGTGTAGCAGCTTCTAAAGCTCCTGCAACAACTGTATCAAAACCTCTTGCTTCAATATCATCTTGATAGTCAGGATGTGCTCTAACAACAGCTTCTGTCATTCGCCATAAACTTGAACCTTTGTTTAAACCATAAAATAATGATTCCCCTTCACAAAGATCATTTGCTACACCTTGAACAAGGTGTGGATCTGCGTCTTGTGCTAAACCAGTCGCTGGACTTGCTGCAAGTCCTGTACCAGTAGCCAAAGAAATTAGTTTTCTACCATAATTTTTCATTTTTTTCTATAACCTCGCGAGTTTAAGTTACCATTTCGAAATAACAACTCCCTTATAAACCTTTTGATTTAGTACCATTTTAAAGTGGTATAAATGCTTAGAATACGCTTAATTCATTAGAATTCATCAGATCTAGGGTTTTTAAAGATTACAAAAATAGCTACAATTATGATTACTAAAAGTAGTTCAAAAAATAGGATAATTGGTAGATCTTCTGGCTCTATTACTATATTTAGGGGCTTACATTCAGTATATGTTGTGATTTCTTCCTCTTCTTCCTCTTCTTCTTCGGTTGTTTCCTCTTCTTCAGTCTCTTCCTCTTCAGTCTCTTCCTCTATTTCTTCTGTATTTTCTATGATTTCAACCTCACCAGAACAACAACATCTTTCATAAGTTCCTTCTGTACACTCATCAAAAGAACCAGTTAGTATTTCATCAGTTTCACAGAAAGATTCTTCTCCTTCTTCAGCAGCCCTACATGTTCCTGTTTCATAACCTTCTGATAGACAAGTTATAGCACAATCCTCTGCTACTACAATTGTAAAGGAGAGTAACACAATAATAAGTAAGGCAAAATATTTCATAGTAGTAGTTTTTTGTTTTTTATTTATAATAATTATGGTATTGCAAAGGTTTTTAAAGAATTCTCATGATCTTCTATATATGGAATATAAGAACAAATTTTGGCATGTGGTCAATAAGGTTATTGAGAAATCCGACATTATTTTAGAGGTTTTAGATGCTAGGTTTGTTGAGATGTCCAGGAATAAAGAGATCGAGGATAAATGTGAGGGAAAGAAGTTTATATTTGTGTTAAATAAATGTGATTTAGTTTCTAAGAAAGAGATGGAAGGTTGGAAGAGGAAATTAAAGAATGTTGTTTTTGTTTCAGCAACTAAAAGATTTGGTACTTCATTGTTAAAAAGAAAGATCAAGGAGTTGGCTGAAGGGAAAAATGTTACAGTTGGTGTTCTTGGTTATCCTAATACTGGGAAGAGTTCTGTAATTAATGCTATTTGTGGTAAGAAGAAGGCTAATACTTCTCCTAGTTCAGGCCATACAAAAGGTAAACAGTTACTAAGAATGGATAAAGGTATATTTTTATTAGACACACCAGGAGTTTTTCCATATAAGGAGAAAGGAGATAAAATTGCTTTTATTGGTGCTGAAGATTTCAGTAAAGTAAAAGATCCAGATCTAGTTGTTTTGAAATTATTAGAGGTCCAGGGCGAGAGAATAAAGAAACATTATGGAGTTAGTGGAGAGGGTGAGGAAGTTATTGAGAATGTTGCTAAAAAATTTAATAAACTAATAAAAGGTGGATTACCCGATATTATTTCTGCAAGTAAGCTGATCTTAAAAGATTGGCAAAGAGGGAAAATAATCTAAACTTCTCTTAACATTCTGTTTACTGTATCTTCAACATGTATAGCATTGTTTTGACCACAGTAAGGACACTTTTTTTCATTCCACCCTTTTTTTCTTTTAAATCTATACCTACAATTATCGCACGTGAAAACTGTTGTGTCTTCCATAATTATATAATTATCTTAAGTAGTATTTTAAGTTTTCTAAGTTTAGGTTTATTATATTATAAATTGAAAATATTTATATACTATTATACTATTAAATAAATATATGACAGATTTAGTAGCATGTCTATCAACTGGAAAAGGAAGTTGGGTTGAAGTAGCAAAGTTGATTAACAATGAGAAATGGGATAATGTGTATTTGGTGACAAATGACTTTGGTAAAGAGAAGTTCTCTGCTGATAAAGAAGTGAAGTTTGTTCTTGTTGATGTGAATAAAGGAATGGAATCTATGAAGCAGTCCATTATGGAAGCATTGAAAGAGAAAATTTCTGGAGATATTGCAGTAAACTTTGTATCAGGTAGTGGTAAGGAACACATGGCCCTGTTTTCAGCTTTGATGCACTTGGGTGTAGGAATAAGAATTGTTGCAGCGGCAGATTCTGATGTGAAAGAATTGTAGTATTGACTACGGAAAAGATTAAAAAGTTCTTGATTTAGAGAGTTCTTTATGTTTAAGGATATGTTAAAGCATGATGAGACTTTGTTTAAGGATGAGTTAGTATTTGATTATGAATATTTACCTAGAATTCTAAAGTTTAGAGAGAACCAACAGCAACACTTTGCTACTTGTATTAAGCCTTTGTTGCAAGGTAGAATGGGAAGTAATCTAGTAGTGGTTGGAAGTCCAGGAATTGGAAAGACTGCAGCTTGTAGATTTGTATTAAGGGAGATGGAAGATTTTTCTGAAAAGGTGATTGGAGTTTATGTTAATTGTTGGAAAGCTGATACTGCTTACAAGGTTGTTGTTGATATTTGTGATCAATTAGGGTATAAATGGGTTCAGAATAAGAAGACTGATGAGTTGATGAAAGAGGTTGCAAATATTTTTAATAAGAAAGGAGTTGTTATTGTTCTTGATGAGGTGGATAAGCTAAAAGAAGAGCAGATTATTTATCAATTGTTAGAAGATGTTTATAAGAAGTGTTTGTTTTTGATTACAAATGAAAAAGATTTCTTAGCTAAACTAGATAATAGAATTAAATCTAGGTTATTAGCAGAGGTTTTGGAGTTTAGTGCTTATAGTTTAGATGAGACTAAAGAGATATTGGCAGAGAGAAGAGATCTTGGTTTTTTTGATGGTGTGTTTAAAGGGGGTTTTGATTTAATTGCTGAGAAGTGTTTTGAGTTGAAAGATATTAGAAGTGGGATTTATTTATTAAAAATGAGTGGGGATGTTGCAGAGAATAATAGTAAAAGGAAAATTGAAGTTAGTGATATTAAAGAGGCTATAGCTAAATTAGATGGGTTTAGTAGTTCTAAGGTTGTATTGGATGCTGAAGAGAAAGAAATCTTGGAAATAATTAAGGAGAGTTCTGGTGAGAAGTTTGCCGATATATTTAAAGTCTATAATGAACAGTTTGGTAAATCTGATCGGACTTTTCGTAGAAAGGTGTATAAGCTGAAAGAGGCTAATCTTGTTTATTCTGAGGAGAAGAAGGATGAGAAGGGTAGTTGGGTTGTGAGGTTGTTTGTTAAGTAAAACTTATAAAGATTTGATAAAAACTAATTCTAAAATGGTATGGTATGGACTTGCAATCGGAGCTGTTATTGGTGGAGGCTTAGGAGATGATGAAGCTCCTGCTGTGGACTTAGGAGATAATGGTGTTGGTGGAGCGAAAAATGTTAATAATGATAAAAGATCCAAAAATGGTGGGCAAGGATTATTTTCTTTATGGGGTCATGAAGTTTGGCTTTATTTAGGGGGAATGGCAGGTATTGGAGAAAAATTCGGTTTGTATGGAACTACAGGTCCAATGATTGGAAGAAATCCAGATTGGGCAATTGGTGGAGGAGTTCATTTTGCTAAAGCAGTTGGAGTTGGAGTTGTTATTCCAATTAGACAGGCTTTGCAGAGTTATGGTAAACATCAAGAAAAAGTCACAGCGGCTTTAGGAACAGGAAGAGAATATTTAGAAAGTGCTCAGTTTCACACAGGGGAATTAATTTCACAAGGTGGTTTAGAACAAGTTATGGGGATGTTTAGTTAAAATGGATTATAGATTTTATTTGGGCTTAGCTGCTGGTGGAGCTGCAGTTGTAGGATTAGTTTTATTCGGAAGAGATGTTAACACTCCTCAACAAATTGATGTTGATGAACCTATTGAAGCTAGAGTTGAACAATTGGTTAATGATGATTGTAATGTTGGATTTATTTATGATCAAATAAGAGAGACCATATTAGCACATGATGGGGAAGATGGACTAAGTGTTGGTACAACCAGAGTTGAATTATCAACAAGTCTGGTAGATACTGCGGGATTTATAGGGTATGATTCAGTTAGGAGAAGTTTATACTTTAGAGCGGAAGAGGGCCCTAAGATGTTCTTTGATAATGGATATGTTCCACATGGTGATGCAATGGCTTGTGACTTAGCAACAAGGCTACTTTTACTTGATTAAACAATTTTAATATATATTTTCTAGTATATGGACAGGTGGCGTCTGTGCGCGTGGCCTTTATATAAAAACTTGATCTATCTAGTATTAAGAAGTTGTGAGGGCTTCCCGGAGGTAAACAAGATGAAAACTAGCGAGAGCTATACAGAATTAAGACGATTAAACGGATTGTCATTAGATACAAACTTTATTGCAAATGTCTTTAGTAGACAGATGATGGCGCTGCCAACAGAGAGGAGGAGGTGAATAGAATGATAGAAGATACATATAATATATATGATGAGGAAGATAGAGAGTTTATGTTAGAGATGGATTTGATAGATGACTTTGAAGAAGGATTTATGCAAGGCTATATGGCTAGTTAATTTTTCTTTTTTCTTAAACTTTTTAAAGGGTTAGATTTCTTGGAATTGAATGGTTAAGTGTGAATTTCAAGATAGTACTGTAAGTTATGTTGTTGGAAACTATAAACCTAATGGTGATTTAGAACTATTTCTAAGAAATGATTGTGAATTAGATTATTGTCCACCTCTTGAAGAGAGAGATTTTAATTTGGAATATGGCTTGGCTTGGTTATGTGTTGAAGAATTTGAAGGCGATTCTATGGCAGATATGACTGAACAAGATGTAGAAGTAGGGCTTGCTTTTTTAGAAAGAAATGGTTATGATATTGATAATCTTGAAGGAAGTGTTGAAGAAGATCCTATTGAAGGAGTGAGAGAAGGGATTGTATATGTTGCTGATCAAATAAAAGAGAATCCTATCACAAGCGGTATTTTTGCTGTTAGTTATTATTTAATTGGTAGTTGGGTTTTACCTGGAATTTGGGTTTACAAATGGTGGAAGAAGAATAAGGCAAGTGAAAGAAGAGTTCAAGAATTAGAAGCAAGGATAAAGGAATTAGAGGATTAAATTTATATATTAAATGATATTTTTCTTGTTTTATAGGTCTGTAGTGTAGTGGGATCAAGGGGTTACAAGTAAATCTAATTTGCTTGTAACCCCAACCCGGGTTCGATTCCCGGCAGGCCCATAACTTTTTATATTACTTTGGTGTATAATTACTTAAGAATCTTACCTGTTTCTAAATACCACAAATAAAGATCTAGTTCAGCTAGATTAAGTTTTAATTTTTTTGCTAAAACTTTTAATTTTGTTTCAATATCTAGATAATTATTTTTGTTTAGTGTTTTGGGTTTTTTAATTAAATTATTTTTTTCTAGTACATCTAAAATGTGGAAATCAATAATTGCAGAATTCTTGTAACCTATGTTTCTTAAGAAATGGGAGGATTCTTTGTAGCCTAACCCTTTGATATTCTTTGCTAACCACTCTCTAAGGTCTTTTTCATTTAATTCCTTAAGAGAACTATATAATTCCTGTTTTTTTGTTCTGGCCTCTATAATATAAGAAGATCTTTTATTATGAAATCTGCATCCATTTTCTTTTAGTTTCTTTTGTAGTTTAGAAGGAGAAAGGGTGTGAAACCCCTTACCCACTTTAGACTGAACTGATATACACCTTTCTGCTGTTGAATTAGCAGTTAAGATACAAAAACATAATTCACTGAAAGGTTCATTCTTTTCAAACTCTTTTAGTCTTTGATCTACCTTGAATTTAACTTCTGAGTTTTTCAATGCATTTATTTGTTTAACTAAGCTTCCCATAACCCATGTAGATTACAATAGGCCCTTACAGTTATTCCCTCTGTGTTTGAAAGACAGAACTCTGCTTCAGGTTTTTCTTCAGGTTTTAGATGGACACTAGCAATTACTCTATCATTTGCTAAAACTTCAATAAGTTCAATATAATGATCTTTTTCCATAGGGTGTTCTATAGAACCTACCTTAATCTTTACTTTATCTCCCTCTGTTTCCACCACAGGCACATGTTTTTCTTGAGCTGCATCCATTATATTTACTTTTTGTAGCTCCATTATTTCACCACAACAGAAAAGATCTCCTTTCTGAGCGTCAATTACTTCAACTACATTTCCACAAATTTTACATTTGTAAATTCCATTTTTTTCAGCCATTTTATTACCTCAATCCTTTAAACATAAGCAACAAGGCTCATAATATTCCTTTGGATGCTTACAAGATGGACAGTCTGTAGGTGGTTCTGTACCTTCATGAATATAACCACACTTGCTACATTTCCACTTTATTGGTTTGTCTCTCTTGAAAACAGTTCCATTTTCAACCATTGCAAGTAGTTTCTTATATCTATCTTCATGTTCTTTTTCTACTTGGGCTATTTCTAAAAATAAATTTTTAGCTTCTTGATTTCCTTCTTCTTCTGCTTCTTTTGCAAATGTGGGATACATCTCTGTTGTTTCGTGGTGTTCACCCTCAATTGCTGCTTTTAGATTGGTTTTTGTATCCCCAATTCCTTTTAGAAGTTTGAATTCATCTTTTGCATGTTGCATTTCATTCATTGCTGTTTCTTCAAATATTTTAGCTATGTACAAGTAACCTTCTTTTCTAGCTACCTTTGCAAAATAAGTATATTTATTTCTTGCTTGACTTTCACCAGCGAATGCTGCTTTTAAATTTTCTTCTGTTTTAGACATTTTAAATTCCTCCAAATAAATTAGCAATTAGCATACCTATGAAATTAGTTAATATAATAACCACTATTGTTAAACCTATATGTTCTAGGATAATCTTCCAAGGTTTTTCTTTTTGTTGTTTTGCCATTCTAAAACTTAAAATACTGATTAGCAATAATCCCCAAACAATACTTGCAATAATTGCTGTTTCTAAAGGAAGAGTTAATACAGGCACAACAAAGGTTAGTGCCATTATTAATTTAGAAAGGAAAGCAGCAAATGTAGATTGCCATATTTCTTTGTGAGTGTGTTTGTTTTCAGACTCTTCAGACATATGGATTCCCATTGCATCTGAAAGAGAATCAGCTATTGCTATTGTTAGTATACCTCCAAGGACAACTAATTTAGAATGGGTTGATGCATTTAAACCAATCATTAACCCTAGAGTTGTAATTACACCAGAGGTCAAACCAAAATTAAAACCGATTTTCCATGAATGGTTCATAGTTATTAGTTGAATAATGTCCTATAAATATTTTTGGGTAAATTTTTTAAGGAGAAAGATTTAGTTTTATGTTATGGATATACTTGCATTTGTGGATACGCACGGATTTGGAAAGGAACTAAATAATGTTATCAAGAGATCTAAAGAGGCAGATATTCTTGTTTGTGCAGGAGATATTACTTGGTTTGGAAAGGATTTAGATAAATTATTAAAAAAATTATCAAAAATTGATAAAATTATTTTAATGATTCCTGGTAATCATGAAGAAGGAGAGGGTCTAGCAAAACTTTGTAAGAAATATAAAAATATAAGGTATGTTCATAGAAAGAGTTTTAGATTAGGTAAGAAAGTTTTCTTTTGTTGGGGTGGAGGAGGTTTTTCAAGAAGGGATGTTATGTTTGAGAAAGGAATGAAGGAGTTTAAGAAAACATTGAGGAAAGATGATGAAGTTATCCTTGTAACTCATGGACCACCTTACAAAACTAAGTTAGATGATTTAGGTGATCATGTAGGAAATAGAAGTTATAACAAAGCAATTAAAATCTTGAAACCAGTTTTATATATTTGTGGTCATCTTCATGAAACTTTTAAAGTTCAACAAGTAATTGATAAAACATTTGTTATTAATCCAGGTCCTGATGGTGAAATTCTTGAAGTTTAATCATAAGATTTAAATAAGATGACTGGCCTTTTAGACTTATTAATCTAGGGAGAGGATAATATGAAGAAATTTATAATTTTATTTGCAGTTTTAATTGTATTGGGTTCTATAAATGTTATGGCAGATGAACCAGTAGTTAATCCAGAGCTTATACTAAACACTTGTACGCCTGAAGAAGAACTTAAGGCAGAGATGGAAGATATAAGAGCTAAGTTTTTTGAATACACTAAAGCAAGAAAAGAAGTTTCAATGCAAACAGGTATTGATTACTATAATGATTTAGGTATAGATACAACTGATTTGGTTGCTTACAAAGATGAGTTCTTAGCAGCTACTGATAAAGAATCAGCTAAAGCAGCAATTACTAAATTTAGAGAGGCAGCTCATGTGATTAATGCTGATAATGGAATTGTTGATCAAACTCTTGAGGATCTAAAACAATTGTTAAAAGATGCTAAAGAGAATGATGCTAATTTACAACTTATGATCTCGGAAATTGAAACTAGTGCTTTAGATCATAGATTACATTTCTTTGACACTAGGCTTTGTATTTTCACAAATGCATTTAATAAATTGGAAGCTGATGGTGTTGATGTTTCTGCTTTAACTGATGGTTTGGCAGCAATCAATGATAAAAGAGATGAATATGATGCTGCTATTGTTGCTGCACAGTTATCTTGTGATAGGGGTATAGATGCTTGTGATAGTGAAGAGGCTTTGTTCTTTAAAGAATTAAGAGATGAAATTAAAGTGTTGTTTGATGAAATGAGAGATAAGATGAAATCAGCTAAACATGATTTTGTTGAAGAACAAAAAGCAGAAAGGGAGGCTAATAAAGAAGCCTTAGGAGAACAAATAGGTGAGAACAAGGGTATGCTGAATGGTGAAGGAATGAAAGAAAAACCTCCAGAAGAATTTGATGAAGGTAGTTTAGGTCAAGAGGGAGTTGAGGCAGTGCCTGTAGAAGGAAGTGGTGGTCAAGGTGAAGAAATACCTTTAGAACAAGTTACTGATACTGAAGTAGTTAGTAGTGATAATGTTGAAGAAGGAACTAGTGAGGCAGATAGTGCTAGTTCAGGAGGAGCTTAAAATGAATAAAGTTTTAGTTGTAGTAATGTTGTTGTTAACTCTGTCTTTACTAGTAACGGGTTGTGCAACCACAGATGTTAATGTAGAAGAAGATGTTGAAGAAACTGAAGAGGAAGAGGAACTAGAAGAATTAGAAGGTGACATGGAGTTTGAAGAACTTGATGAAGACCTAGGTGATGTTATTTAATTTTTTTCTTCTTTTTAAAAAAGTTTATAAGTTTTCTGAGTATGATTATTCTTTATGTGGGAGTATTTATTTTTAATTATAGGTATTATTATTTTAGTTGCTGGAGCTCACTTTTTGATTAAAGGTGCTACATCCCTTGCAAAGATGCTTAGAGTTCCTAGTTTAGTTATAGGTTTAACAGTAGTTGCATTTGGTACTTCTATGCCTGAATTGTTGATCAATATCTGGGCTTCTAGTCAAGGTGCTTCTCAAATTGGATTGGGAAATGTTGTTGGGAGTAATTTGATAAATACTTTGTTAATTTTGGGTATGATTTCTTTAGTTTATTCTATTAGAGTAAAAAAGTCAACAGTTTGGAAGGAAATTCCTTTTTCTTTACTTGCTGCAGTTGTTTTACTTGTTCTTGCTAATGATTTTATTTTAGATAGTCAATTTTCATTTCTATCTAGAGTAGATGGAGTTATCTTATTGTTATTTTTCTTATTGTTTATTTATTACACTTATGAGCTTGCAACAAAAAGAGAGGCACATATTAAGGCCGATTTTGTTGTATTCCCCGCATTTACAGTTGCAGGTATGGTGTTAGGAGGTTCAATTGGTTTGTTTATTGGAGGAAAGCTTGTTGTTGATAGTGCAATTACAATAGCTACCCATTTAGGTTTATCTCAGTTTATTATTTCTGCTACAATCATTGCTTTAGGAACTTCTCTACCAGAATTAGTTACTTCAATTGTTGCAGCTTTGGAAAAAAAGGTAGATTTAGCTGTTGGAGATATAGTGGGTTCTAATATTTTTAATATATTCTTAGTTTTGGGTGTGTCTTCTATTATTACTCCTATTGCAATCCCTAACTATATTAACTTTGATTTAATTGCTATCATTGGTGCAACTGCTATATTATTTGCATTTGCAATATGGGGAAAGAAAAGAAAATTATTAAGATGGCAAGGAGTTGTTCTTGTTATGTTATATATACTCTATCTAATGATGATAATAATAAGAGGGTAGAAAATTTTATAAATAAATAGATCTCTAATATAGATTACAAATTCATAAAGAGGGGTGTGAATTATGAAAAAATTATTCTTAGGTATACTACTTTTTACATTACTAGTCGTAAGTATTGCAACAGCTGCAACATTAGAATTCAATGGTACTATTATGAAAAATGATGGTACTGCTTTAAATGGTACTCAAGTTAATGTTACCATTAAACAAGAATGGTCTCAAATAGCAGTGAACAGTACGACAACTAATGCTTCGGGATGGTTTAATATGACTATCGAAAATATTCAAATAACTAATACTTTTATCCCTGTTATGTACCACCCTAATGAAAGTACTGGTCTTGTTGAATATGTTGGTCAATCTATGTTTCCCCTTTCTTATAGTGAACTTACAGAGATAGGTTCTAGTATTGATTATTATCTCGAAGAGGCTGCAATAATAAATGTTACTGTTGTTAATGGCTCTGGAGCTTATACTCCTTTTGCAGGTAATGTATTTGATAAAACAACTGGAAATCCAGTTCAGACTTGTTGGACTACTGCAATACCTGGAGATGATGATTATATATGTTTTGTTCCAAGAGATAGAAATTATTCTATTCAGGTTTATGGTGGAGGTAGTGCTGAAACAAACTTCGTGCCTGTAAGTTTTGACTGGGATAATTTTTCTACAACTACATCATATGATATTCCAGATAATAACAATGCTCAATTGTCTAGTTATAATGCAACAACATATGTATTGCATAAAACCTTTAATGTTACAGAATATTTTTCAAGAGTAACTGGTTATTTTAATGCTAGTGATTTTGGAATACTTGGATGGGATGATGTTAATGTTGTCCCTTATCTATTAGATCCAGGAAATATGATTTTTACTGATTATGGTACTCTTCCTTACAATGTTAGTAGTTGGAGGACACAGAGTGATAAATATAACTTAACTGCAGTACCTTCATTGGGAGGGTATTGGAACTATAACATAAGTAACCCTTATGCACCTGCTGAAAATGTAAATTATGTTTTATTTGCTAGTGGAAAGAATAGTTCTACTTTTTATGGAAGTTATAGAAATCTTACTGTAAATTCAGTAAATCATTACATTAACTTTACAATGTATGGTATGTTGGGAGCTAATAGAAGGAATATATCTATGACAGATAGCACTGATCCTACTTTCCCAGCACATAATGTAACAACAATGCAACAAGAATTTAATATTGTTAATGCTACAAATAATGCAACTCTACAAAACCAACAATTGCATATAGAGACTAAATTAGATTACACAAGCTATGGAATGGGTCATGAATTTACATTTATGCAAGATTTAACTACTGGGAATGGAACTTATTATCTTGCTATGTTGAATGTTAGTGGTTTTAAAGAAGTGAATGTTTATAGTATGGGTGCTTGGGAACCTAAAAGAGAAGATACAAGAACTGCTGCAGAGATAGGATTAAATCCAAATATATCAATGAGGCTTTTTAATCCAGTTACTCTTGGAGGAGATGAAGGATCTAATATTGGTATGGCTCTTATGAGATCTAATGCTAGTTGTGACTTACCTAATCCTGGTTTTGGTTGTACTTTAACAAGTCAAAATATGGATACATTTGACATGTTCCAATTCTTAATTGGTGGTGGAGACTTAAGTTTTAGAATGGGAATGGGTAATGTATTTGTTCATTATGTGAATGTAGATATGTTTGCTTCTGGACCACCTGCAGCATTGTTTGAAAACGATGATGATGTAACTGAAGTGACTAGTGGTGCATTTGATAAGTTAATGAAGTTTGGTTCAAGAGGACCAACAATCTATGATTACATTCTTGTGTCTATGCCATATACAGAAGGAAGTGGTAGTACTGCAGGTCTGAATGAATCTAGACTCGTTAATATCAGTATACCTTACATGTATGATGAGCATTGGAATCTGATCTGGAATGCAACTGAAAATGGAACTGTTGGAACTGCATTATCAGGAAACTACTCGCACTATTCTGGATTTGAGAGTGAGTGGCAAACCTTGATGGGAGATGTAAACTGTTCTACAAATCAAAATGGGACTTACTTTAACGCTACAAATCCTTGTTATTTAGATACAGAAAACAATAGGATTTGGGTAAGATTACCCCATTTCTCAGGTACTCAATCTAGAGTTACTGGGGATGTTACAGTCGTACCCCCAT
>CAZAKS010000005.1:1767-18101 GCA_964485975.1 Candidatus Woesearchaeota archaeon | reverse complement strand
AGTAGATGGTGGAAGAATGTTCTTCTTATTATCATTAGCAATATTCAAAAAGGAAAACAAAGCAAAGAAATTATTAACAATAATCTCAATATTTTTACTAATTTTAATTTTAATAAGTTTAATACCTTGGATAAATGATTTGGTTATGTCTGTTTTCGAGCTCTTTTTCTAAATCTTTTACTAGCCGCTGCATTTCTAGCTCTTCTCCAAGCCAATTCAGCACCAACATCTACAACTTTTTTTACAATTGAAACAGGTCTTTTAAATTCTAGAAATTCATCTCCCTCTTCAATTCTATCTAGAAGCCTTTCATCTGGTTCATAACCTTTCCAAGTACAATTAAAGGCCTTATTTCTTCTATAAAAATGTTTAGCATCAACACCATCTCTTACAGCAGCATGAACAGCTAGTAGTTGTTGTAATCTCTCCCTATCTTCTTCCATAGCTGCCCTAAGATAATTAGCTCTAACATTTCTATAAACCTCTACAAATTTAGCATATCTTTCTGCTTCTAACTTGGCGTCAAGAATTATTGCAACTTCACCATGTTCTTTCCCTCTTGCAAGTTCTTCATCTCTAACTTGAAAACTTCTAAAATAATAAGTTGTTTCTTGTCTATACCTACTTGATCTTGGTCCCCTAGCAGTCATTCTTGTAGCAGGCCCCCTATGAGATTTTCTAACGGCAGTTACAGGTAAAACAACAGGATCAAATCTAGCTTCTAAATCTCCAGCTAAAGCAACATACAATTCCCCTACAAACTCTTGCTCTCCAGATAAAAGCTTTCCACCCTCTGGAAATAAAAGTGAGACAACATCTAAATCAATCTTTTCTTCTTCTGGTGCAACCTTTGGTCTACCATATCTTGCCATAATTAAATTTTTTAAGAAATCATTTATAAAACTACCTGTCTAGAATATAGATCTTCCTAGATAGACTACCATGAACAAAATCAACAGCAACTAATTTCTTCTTATATTCTGTTTCAATATCTATATCACTTGGAGACATTATAACTACTCTATCAACAAAACCATAAACATTCTCTAAAAACTCCTTGTATAACTTTTCAATCTCAGATTTATGTAAAGAAGCTCTCCTACCATAAGGCGGATCAGTAACAATTCCATCACAATCTATTTTTAACTTTCTTGAATCACCTAAAGTTAACTTTCCATCAATTTTGTACTTCTTAAAATTCTTCTTTGAAGCCTCAATCATTTTTTCATCAAGATCAGTACCAATAACATCTAATCCCATCAAGGAAGCCTCTATTAATATTCCAGAAGTACCACAAAAAGGATCCCAAATCTTTCCTTTTTTAACACCACTTAGGTTTACTAAAGCCTTAGCTAATTTAGGTTTCAAAGAAACAGGAAAAAACCCAGGTCTTAAGTCTGGCCTTCTCATTTTAAACTTTTCTTCCCTTTCATACACTGTTTTACCAACAAAAGCATCATCTCTATAGAAATAAATCCAAATCTCAGTATCTGAATCATTCAATTGAACTTTAGGATTATCAAGAGATTGCCAAACTATCTTTGCAAAATCTTTTTGATATTTATACTCATTACTTCTAATACAAAAATTATTCTTGTAAATATCATTCCAATCAAATCTTTCAAATTTATTCTTAAGATCTGTTCTTCTACAATGGAATAAGAATTCTAAGATCTTATTAGTATAAGCTAGTCTTGAGAAATCAAACTCTGCATCTAAAACTAAAAAGTTCTCATGTAATTCTCCTTTTTTCCCTGCTAAAGCTTCAACCTCTGCTCTAGCAAGATCTATATTATATTTAGATAGGACAAATATCATACTCAAGTAGAAAATATCTTGCTTAATAAACCTTATGAGAAATTAAAATTGATAATTAGCTAAAACATCCTTTACTCCGGGATGTATTATTCTATGTTCTGGATTATCTCTTCTAACCCAAGCTGAATCTGTATGTTCAAAATTTAACCTTGGAACAAATAGTTCTCTTTCTTCTGGGTCAATCTCAAGAATAAATGTTTCGTAGGTAAAACTTCCTCTTCCATTAAAAACATAAGGAACTTCACGAATTCTACCTCTTGGTAATCCTCTCATCTCTTCAACAGATTCAGTAACAGCAGTAACCAAAGGGTCTTCCATACCCTGACTTGTTTCTTTTCTTGCTCCTCCAGGTATTCCCCAAGTAAATGGATCAAGAGATTCCCAGGATCTTTTTAATAATAAAACCTCACTTAAATCTGGTGAAACAATAAGAATTCCAGCAGCTCCCCTACCCCAAGTACCGTCTAAAGTCATACCAGAATCTTTTCCTCTAGATTGACTAGGTAAACTGGCATAAGTTTCAAAGGGTATATATTTATTCATTTTAATAAATTTTAATCACATTAATACCTTATAAGCCTTTTGTTTGTAACCACTATAAAGTAATTAAAAATAGAAACCTTTATAAATAAGAAAAAAACAAGAAAAGTATGGAAGCAGTCACAGTTTCAAGGCAAGGAAGAGTACCTATTTATCCTCATCCTCAAACTTTTGAGCAAGCTATGCGAGTTGAAGTTAAATCAGAACCTATTGAGTTAGGTATAGAAATCTATCCTTCTACAACTGGAAAAGTAGTTATCCATCAACCAGGATTTTATGAAAAATTACAGGGCTACAAAAACAAATACAGAACTCTAGCTCGTTTAATTAAAGAAAGAATGGGTGCAGCTATTTTAATGGATAATGAAGAAAGAGACTATCATCCATTTCATGAGACAAGTACTGGTGATCTTCTTGCTGTTATAAATTTTGCAGTAGAACATTCAAGAGAAATTGCAGGAGTTGAAGAACCAGAAATTTACTTAATGGGATTTTCAGCAGGTGGAACTTCTGTTGCAAGTATTGCTGGTTATCATCCTCTTGTAGAAAAGATATTACTAATTGGTCCTTCCTATGCTTATGATCAAGATATTGGAAGAGGAATTATAGCTGAAAGTCTTAAAAGATTCCAAGGAGAAGTATTTATCACCCAAGGAGATAGAGATCAATATACAGATGGCCATAACATACATCCATTAGCAACTGCTGCAACTAGAAGTGAATTTGTTGTAGTTCCAGGTTGTGATCATTATTTTAGGGGTGCAAGAAATGATTTTATTTATGGTAAAGCACCATTTTGGGCTTTTGCAGGAGATACAACTTTCCCTTCACCAGAAGGTGGAGTAAGACTAGTACAAAAATAAAACTTTATAAATTCTAAAATATCAAAATTTCTAATATGTATGTAGATGTTCACTGCCATTTAGATGATGAAAGATTCGATGATACTGATGAAGTAATCAAAAGAGCAGAAAAAGCTAAGGTTGTGGCAATAATAAACAATGGTGCTTCTCCAGAAAGAAATAGAAAAACTCTAGATTTAGTAAAAAAATATAAAATAGTAAAAAAAGCACTAGGTTTCTATCCAGGACATGTTCATGAATACGATGACAAAGAGATAGAAAAAGAACTAAAATGGATTGAAAAACAAAAACCAATAGCATTAGGTGAGATAGGTTTAGATTTTACTTACTCAGACAAAGAAAGACAAGAAAATATTTTCAAAAAATTCATCACATTAGGAAAGAAATTAGAGATACCATTAATTGTACATACAAGAAAAGCAGAAAAAAGAATTGTAGAGATAATTGAAGAAGAAAAACCAAAGAAAGTAGTTCTACATTGTTTTTCAGGTAAACTAAAACTACTAAAAAGACTTGATGGTTATGATGTTTACTTCTCAATACCACCAATAATTGTTCATTCAGTACATTTCCAAGAATTGGTAAGGAAAGTTCCTTTAACAAGAATACTTACAGAAACAGATGCTCCTTGGATGGCCCCAGTTAAAGGTGAAAGAAATGAACCCTCTAATGTTACAGTAACTGTAAAAGAAATTGCAAAGATAAAAAAAGTAGAAGAAGATGAGGTAATGAAAGCAATCTACTCAAACTATCAAAAACTATTTTAGAACAGAAATTCTTATAAAACCAAACCAGTATAATATTAAAAATGCCAAAACAATTACCAAAAGATAAACCTTTAGAAAGAAGAGTTCAGGGTCCTCTAACTTTATCAAGAAAGATTCCAGTAAAACCCAATACTTGGCCAGGCTTAAAAGAATATGGCGATTATTTAGGAAAAGGCCATACTTACCAACCAAAAACATAACCTTTTTATAATCTACTACCTTAGCAAATTTCTATGGTTTTAATAAGAGTACCTAGGAGAAAACCTAAAAAAGTAGCTAAAAGAAAAGCAAAAAAAGCTAAAAAGACTAAAGTAAAAAAGAAAGCAGTGAAAAGAAAAGTGAAAAAGAAAAAGAAAGTGAAGAAAAAGGCAGTGAAAAGAAAAGTTAAGAAAAAGGCTAAGAAGAAGAAAGTAAAAAAGAAAACAGTGAAAAGAAAAGTAAAAAAGAAAGCTAAAAAGAAAAAAGTTAAGAAAAAAGCTACTAAAAAAAAGGTTAAGAAAAAAAAGAGGTAAAGCCTAAAATCTAATTCTAATGATCTTACTAGGGAGAAGAAGCCAAAAATCTTATAAAATAACATAAAATAATAAATAATATGGACAGTTTAATAAAAAAAGACCTTGAAAAGCAAGGTTATAGGATTGTAGGAAGCCACTCAGCTGTAAAGGTTTGCTTATGGTGTAAAAAAGCAATTAAGAATGAAGATAGTTGTTACAAACAAACATTCTATGGCATCAAATCAAACAGATGTATACAATCCTCAGTATCTTTAACTAATTGTACTCACAAATGTGTATTCTGCTGGAGATCTTTAGAACATACAGATCCAGAAGAGATCAAAAATCCAGACTCACCTAAAGATATAGTTGATGGTTTGATCAAAGAACAAACCTTATTTCTAAAAGGATTTAGAGGTAATACACAAACAAATTCAACAAAATACAGAGAATCAACATTACCTAAACACATTGCATTATCTCTAGCAGGAGATGCAACACTCTATCCCTTATTACCAGAATTAATAGAAGAAATCCATTCAAGAGATATGACTTCTTTTCTAGTTACAAATGGTCAACAACCAGAAATGTTAAAGAAACTAATCAAAAATCCACCCACTCAAACCTATATTACCCTTCCTGCTCCAAATAAAGAGATCTACAAAAAAACATGTAATCCCCATCATAAAGATGGATGGGATAGACTTATGAAATCTTTAGAAATATTACAAAAATTCCCAAGAGCAACAATCAGACTATCTGTTATGAAAGGATTAAATATGGTAAATCCAGAAGAGTACGCTCAAATTATAAAACAATTTCCTCCGCAATTCATAGAAGTCAAAGCAGTCATGACAGTAGGTTACGCACAATATCGATTAGATTATAAAAATATGGCAAGACATGAAGAGATCAAAGAGTTTTCTGAAAAACTAGCAAAAGAATTAGGATGGAAAATAGTAGCAGAGAAAGCTGAATCAAGAGTTACACTAATAATGGAAGAGGATGAAGATAGATATTTGTTTTTCCCTCATGATATTCAAGATAAAGCAAACCAAGAGATACACAAAGATAAAGAAGAATGGGAAGCTATACAAAGATTAAAAAAATCCCAAGAATAATACAATAAAAACTAAACAACCAAAACTTATCCTTTAAGATAACCTTCATCAATAACCTCAAACTAATATAACCTACAACAATACTAACCAACATACCAACTAAAACAACTAAAAGATTACCAACAACAAAAGAACTATCATACTCTAAAATAGTAGCACCAATAATTGCAGGTATAACTAAGATAAAAGAAAACTTTGCAACCTTCTCCCTATCAATACCTAACAACAAACCAGTACCAATAGTACTCCCACTTCTTGAAACACCAGGAACCAGAGCAATACCTTGCATAACACCTATCAAAATAGAATCATACCATTTTAATTTCTTATAACCATCAACAAACTTTGTTAGATATAAAAACAAACCAGTACAAATCAAAGCAATTCCAACTATTTTAAGATTTGAAAAAAATGTTAAGATATAATCCTTAAACAATAAACCTAAACCTGCAGTAAACACACTTCCTAATATAACAAACCAACCTAGTTTCCAATACTCATCCTTCCTCCAAGTCAACCAAGAATATATCACTCTCCAAATATCTTTCCAAAACACTAATAATATTACTAGTAAAGTAGCAAAATGTAACATAATATCAAATAACTCTTGAAAAATAACTAAATGTCCAGAACTGGAAATAGGTAGCCATTCAGTTATACCTTGAACAATCCCTAAAATAATAGCATCCAACAATTCCATAATAAAGAAAATTAATCAGTCCTTTTTAAAACTTAAGTAGCCAATCCTTCTTACTTACACTCTTTCAACTTAGAACTCTTAAACACATCTGGCCTAAAAGGTTCCAACCTAATAATCTTAGCATTCAAACCTCTTTTTTCTAATTTTTTCCCTAAATCTTCAGTAAAAGAAAACTGATCATACCCTAAACAAATAACATCTGGTTTAATTTCCTCAATAATTTTTAACTTATCTCCATTATATCCAATAACTGCATCAAACCCAGAACTCCTTAGAGCACTTACTCTTTTATTCTGATCATTCCAAGGTTTTTCACCTTTAAGTTTTGTAACAGTACAGTCTCTAGCAACAACAACATTAAGCTCACCATACTCACTAGCCTTTCCAAGAAAATATTCATGTCCCTTATGAAATAAATCAAATGTTCCAAAAACTAAAACCTTCATATCTGCTCCTCTAATAGTTGTCTAGAAGCTTCAAGTACAGCCAAACCTTCAGCAGATGTTTTTGTTAATTCACCAAGTCTAGCCAAACTTTGTTCATGGCCAGGCATTCTTGCTAATATTACTCTGGCAGCTTCAAATTGGCTTTCAGTTACTAACTCTTGAACTCTAGCAGCATCAGCAGTAATCAAATCATTTTGTTGTTCAGCTCTAACAACTAAACCATCTAATCTTTCTCTATGAGCATCTAACAACTTAGTTGCACTCTGTTCAGCTATATGCATTTGATAACCTAATCTCCTAATTAAAGCAGTCCATGTACTCTCTCTATTCCTTCTTGGCTTAAATACTATATCTTTTCCATCAGGTAAAACTCCCTTTCTAAATTTCAGTAAATCAACAGCACCGTTTGCATCTCTAGTCATTGCATAAGCAATTGCATTATAAGGTGGAGCAATCAAAACACCCTGTTCTCTAGGTACATGTCTCAAAGCTCTAACCATAGTGGCAGCAGCATACATATTCACATCCCTATCTACCATTTCATTAAATGCAGCCTCTGCATGATTTCTACCATAAACTTGAAGACCCATCCTTTCCATGATTTCAGTTCTCCTTCCAGCAGTAACCCACCTATTATTTCTATGTCTATCTAAATATCTTCTTTTAGCTGTTAAAGGGTCTCTACCATCTAAAAATTCAGTTAATTCATCATCTAATTCAAAATATCTAGTATTCTCATGTGCAGCAAAACCCTCAATAAACTCTCTAAATTCAGGTTCATCCATCTTTAAACCTGCTACTCTAAGAGTACCAAATAAAGATTTCCAGTGTCTTACTCTTCCACTTTTATCCAAACCGGGATCAATAAATCTTGCAGCAATAAGTTTCAAAGCAATAAAAGGAACCCATTCTGGACGTGATTTAGCAAGTTCAGCATTAATAAAAGTCATATCTCCTACATAAATCCCAAAAGGTTCATCTTCCTTAACATATTGTAAAAATCTTTGAGGTGCTAGAACATACTGGGCATCATGCATCTCATCACCAATAGGCACAGATAATCTATGTTTAGGGTTAGAAGTCCAAAAGTCTATCAACTCATAAAGAGTTCCTCTCATAGGTGGATGCAATTCCAGCCTAGTATCTCCATATTGAGCTAATGACTGTCTTAGTTCTAATGCCATAACTACTAGAGAAAGACAACAGATATATAAATATATCTAAAAAAGAAAAAATAAAGGTTATCTAAACCTTCTTCTATTCCCGCCGAAATTTCTAGAATTGTTGGGTTTCCACTTAATTTCAACCCTTTGAATCTGTGGCATATCCTCTTTAGAGATGTCAACATCATTATCTCTCAATACTCTTGAGAAGTTTTCATGATCTCTCTCACATAAAAGGTTCACAGCAGCTCCATCATTTCCAGCTCGAGCAGTTCTTCCAATTCTGTGTACATATTGTTTACTCTCATTTGGGATATCATAGTTATACACATGTGTAACACCCTTAATATCCAATCCTCTAGCAGCAACATCAGTACATACAAGGACAAAAGCCCTACCAGAATTAAATTTCTGTAATAGCTGACCTCTTTTCTGTTGGGAATACCCACCATGAATAGGAACAGCATCTACTCCAAGTAATTTCAAGTTTTTAGCAACAAAATCTACATTTATTCTAGAATTACAAAAAATCATAGACAAATTAGCTTCCTTGTTACGTTTAATCAAGTTGACTAACAAAGGGAATTTCATCTTACCTGGAACATTATAATAAATCTGACTCAATTTACTTGAATCAACATAACATTCCACAGAAACCTTTGTAGGATTTTTCATATATTTCTTAGTTAAATGAGCAATATCTGTTGGGATTGTAGCTGAAAACAACATAGTCTGTCTTTCTCTAGGACAGTGTCTAATAATCTTCTCTACATCGTCAATAAAACCCATATCAAGCATTCTATCAGCTTCATCTAAAACTAGGGTCTTTACCCTACTTAAATTTAAAGTACCTCTAGAAAGGTGATCTAAGGTTCTACCTGGAGTACCAATAACTACATCTGCTTTTCTCAAATTATAAATTTGTGGATTAATAGATAAACCCCCATAAATACAAACAATATTTAATTTACAGTATCTTGAAAATTTTCTCAATTCTTGAGCAATTTGCTCAGCCAACTCTCGTGTTGGAGTTAAAACCAAACTCTGAATACCTTTACCTCGTACAGAATTTTGAATAATACCTGCACCAAAAGCTAAAGTCTTTCCTGAACCAGTAGCAGAACCACCGATTACATCTTGATTATTAAGAACTAATGGAATTATTTTCTCTTGAATCTCACTTGGACTCTCATATCTTGCGTCTTTAATAGCTTTTAATATATCACTATTTATACCTAATTCTTCAAATTTTTTCATTGTATATATAAAATCAAGAAAAAGTCATTAATTGTAATAACTATGCTTTTTCTCTAACCTCTAATATTAATTCCAATTCGTATCTTTATAAACCTTTCGGTTGTTACTACTAGAGAATAAAACACCATATTTCTAAATATAATCTTTAAACTTTTCCTAGAAAAACCAAAACATTTATATATGAGTGGTTCATCTTAATATACACATGGTTGACTTAAGCTCAACAGGAAAAGAGAAAATGAAGAAGAAATCAGAAAAAGAATCTCTTGAAAATCAAAATCAAGAGCTCGTAGAGCAAATTCAAAGGCTTCAAGCTGAATTCATAAACTACAGAAAAAGAACAGACCTAGAAAAACAAGGTCTTGTAGATTATGGAAAAGAACAAGCAATATTAGATTTACTTGAAATCTATGAAAACTTTCAAAGAGCAAAAAAGTGCATAGACCAAGAAGGTATACAATTAATATACAAACAATTCACAGACTTGCTAAACAAATACAAAGTTCAAGCAATAGTTAACAAAGGAAAATATAATCCAGAAGTTCATGAAGTTGTTTGCAAAGAAAACAATGAACAAGAAGAAGATACAATTATAGAAGTCTTTCAAAAAGGATATACTTACAATGAAAAAGTTTTGAGACCTAGTAAAGTAAAAGTCTCAGGTGGTAAAAATGAGTAGAATGGAATTAACTGCAATGGTTGAAGAAGGAGATGAATCTTTAGTATTAATTACAGGAAAAATGCCAAACCATCAACAACTACCTTCAACATTAACTGAATTTGCAGGAAGAGAGGTTACATTAAGTTTAAGATTTAATTATGATGGATCAAATGGTTCTCACAGTGGAACATTAGATCTTTATGATACAGCTACTGGTGCAACAAGATTTGGGCCAGTTAAATTATCAAAAGACACAGTAGAAATCCTTGGCCAATACAAAGCAGGTCAAGAAGTTAATATTTTTGGGAGCCAAACAAGAGAGCTCCGGAGGTAAAAGAAAATGAGTAAAATAATTGGAATAGATTTAGGAACTACAAATTCAGCTGTCTCAGTTTTAGAGGGGGGCAAACCTACTATAATCACATCAGCTGAAGGAGGAAGAACAGTTCCATCAGTCGTATCTTTAAAAAATGGAGAAGTATTAGTTGGAGAAATTGCAAAAAGACAAGCAGTTGCAAATCCATTACATACTATTAGAAGTGTGAAAAGAATAATTGGTACAAATGATAAAATATCAATTGAAGGAAAGGACTACACACCTGAACAAGTATCTGCAATGATCTTACAAAAAATAAAAGCAGATGCAGAGTCTTATCTAGGACAAAAGGTAACAAAAGCAGTTATCACGGTTCCAGCATACTTTAATGATAAACAAAGACAAGCAACAAAAGATGCAGGTAAAATTGCAGGTTTTGAAGTTGAAAGAATTATTAACGAACCAACTGCAGCTTCACTAGCATATGGTTTAGATAAAGATGGAAATCATACAATCTTAGTATTTGATTTAGGTGGAGGTACATTTGATGTATCTGTTCTAGAACTAGGAGATGGTGTTTTCGAAGTAAAATCAACATCAGGAGACAATAAACTTGGTGGAGATGATTTCGACGATAAAATCATAGATTTCCTAGCAACTGAGTTCAAAAAAGATCATGGAATTGACTTAAGAGAAGATCCAGCAGCACATCAAAGATTAAAAGATGCAGCTGAAAAGGCAAAGATCGAACTATCAACATCAATGCAGGCTAGTATTAACTTACCTTATGTAACAGCAGATGCTTCAGGACCAAAACACTTAGACATGACTCTAACAAGAGCAAAGTTTAATGATTTAACTTCAGATCTAGTAAAGAGATGTGAAAGTCCAGTTAAAACAGCATTAAAAGAAGCAAATCTAACTCCAGATAAAATTGAAAAAGTTTTACTTGTTGGAGGTTCAACTAGAATCCCTGCTGTACAAGAACTTGTAACAACTTTGCTAAACAAACAAGGAGAGAAATCAATCAATCCAGATGAAGCTGTTGCAATTGGTGCATCTATTCAAGGAGGAATTCTTGGAGGAGATGTTAAAGATGTTTTACTTTTAGACGTGACTCCACTAACCCTAGGAATTGAAACACTTGGAGGAGTATTAACACCTTTGATACAAAGGAATACAACAATCCCAACAAAGAAAAGCCAAGTCTTCTCAACTGCAGCTGACAATCAACCAGCAGTAACAATCAATGTTCTGCAAGGTGAAAGGTCAATGGCTACAGATAACACCTCTTTGGGAAGATTTGACTTAGTAGGGATTCCACCAGCTCCAAGAGGAGTTCCACAAGTCGAAGTTACATTTGACATTGATGCAAATGGAATTGTAAATGTATCTGCAAAAGATAAGGGAACAGGCAAAGAACAGAAAATTACTGTTACAGGTGGTTCAGGTCTTTCAAAAGAAGATATTGAAAATTTAGTTAAAGCTGCAGAAGCAAACAAAGAAGCTGATTCCAAGAAAAAGGAAGGAATTGAAATAAGAAATCAAGCAGATACAGTAATCTTCCAAACAGAAAAAATGCTTTCAGAACATGCAGATAAAGTTGATCAAGAAACAAAAGATAAGATTACAAAAGAACTTGATAAGCTTAAAGAAGAAATTAAAAAAGATGACACCGAAAGTATTAAAAGGCAACTTGAAGATTTGAATAAAGTGGCCATGGAACTAGGTCAAAAGATGTATCAACAGCAACAAGCTCAACCTCAAGAAGAGAAAAAAGCTGATGAAAAAGTTGTAGATGCTGAATTTGAGAAGGAGGAAGATAAAAAATAAATTTTTTTATTTTTAAAAAATGCAAGGGCAGTATCAAGAAGCAAGAAGATTATTAGATCCTGCTAGTCTTGACACTAAAGTCCTTCCTTCAGATAGAAGTGGAGAATATACCAAACCCCTTGAATATAAGCCTCATAATCCACGTGGTTATCCTGGTGATGATACAGGTAAAGTAATTCAAAATGAAAGAGCTAGAATATACGCAGGACTTGCATATAGAGGAGAAAGTGGAGATAATGGAATGGGTGCATTAAAAGCACAGTATGGTGGCGCATCATTCTCTTACCAATGAAATGAGTAAAGACTATTATGAAAAACTAGGTGTAAAAAAAGATGCTTCTAAAGAGGAAATCAAAAAAGCATACAAAAAACTAGCAAAAAAATACCATCCTGATCTAAACAAAGATAAACCAGAAGCTGAAAAGAAATTCAAAGAGATTAATGAAGCTTATTCTGCTCTAAGTGATGAGAATAAAAGAGCTAATTATGATAGGTTTGGAGAAACAGGAGAACAATACTCTGGTTTTAATCAACAAGGTTTCCAAAACTTTGACTTTGGAGATATATTTGATTCTTTTTTTGGTGGTGGACAAAGAGGTCCAATGAAAAGAAGAGGAAGAAATCTTAAAACAGAATTAGAATTAAACTTTAAAGATGCTATTTTTGGAATTGAAAAAGAAATAAAAATTTCTAAATACGATAAATGTGATAAATGTAAGGGTGAAGGTGGAAAAGGAAAAATATCTTGTCCTGAATGTGCAGGAACAGGTAGAGTAAAAAAATCATATAGAACTCCATTTGGTACATTTGCACAATCTTCAACCTGTCCTAGATGTCATGGAGCTGGTGAAGCAGTTGAACACATTTGTGACAAGTGTGATGGAACTGGAAAAGAAAGTCTTACTAAAAAAGTAAAAGTAAAAGTTCCAGCAGGTGTTGATGATGGTACAACTTTAAGATTATCTGGTGAAGGTGAATTTGGAGAAGCAGGTTATGGTGATCTATTTGTAGAGCTATTTGTAAAACCTGATGATATTTTTGATAGAAAGGGTGATGATATATATTTAGAGCTACCAGTCTCATTTTCACAAGCTGCATTAGGGGATGAAGTTAAAGTTCCTACAATTAGAGGTAAGGTAAAAATGAAAATACCTTCTGGTGTTCAATCAGGTACAATGATGAGACTTAAAGGTGAAGGTGTTGAAAATTTAAATGGGTATGGTACTGGTGATCAACATGTTAAGATTCAAATAGTAACTCCAAAAAAATTAAACAAAACACAAAAAGAATTATTCAAAAGATTAGCAAAAGAGAATAAAGAAGAACTTAAGATCAAAAAAGGTTTCTTTGAAAGATTAAAAGAAAATTTCTAATAAAAAAAGAAAAAAAATTGGCTTAGTTTCTAGCCAGGGTAAATACAGACTTTAGAGCTACGATAATAGTCGCTGGTACGAACAACATCATAATGTTATTCAGAATGTTTTGTAAGTACATAATTGTACCCATAACATCAGCTCCGAATGCTGCCACAATAACAAGAATAGTTCCTGCCATTAAAAATGGGCTAACTTCAGATTCTGTGATGTTTAACAAACCAACAACGAGACCGATAACCACTAGAGTCCAAGGTAACCAGGTACCATATGTTACAAATGCAAATACTACAGCCAGTATAATACCAACTAGAAATGCCCAAGCACCTAACTTACCTGTGTCCATTCGTGATTTTTTTGCCATCGATTGTCACCTCCTTTTACGTAAAAGAATAATAATTCTCAAGCTATCATTATTTAAAAACTTTTTGGAATAAGATATTTTCTAAAATTTCATTAATTCCATCGAAATATTTATGTTTAGATAGATACCAACCTTCTTTCATAGCAGTTTCTAAAACTTTTTCAAAAGAACTTCCCAAAACAAATTTATGATCAACAACTTTCAAAAAATCTAAATCATTGATATCATCACCAATTCCAAATGATACTTTAGAATTTAATTTCTTCATTAAATACTTAACTGCATTATCCTTACCTGAACTCTTACATATAATATCTAAACTACCAATATTAATTGTTTTCTTTAACTCTTTTGGTAATTCAATACTCTCTTTCAAATCATCTAAATTCTTACCTTTATTATCTTTCTCTCTTATTCTAATTGAAGTCTTCCTTCCTTCATCATCTAAAACCCAATCTTTTAATTCATTTCTAAATTCATCCAACACTTTAACTTCATTATCAAATCTCTTACTCCATAGATTATCTTCTTTCAAATCTTTATCTAAAACCAACCCACCATTTTCTAAAACAAAAGCATGAGCAAAATCTAATCTATCTTTTCTAATCTCAACAGAACTTCTTCTAGCACCACTAACTAATACAATATAATATTTCTTAGATAACTCTTTAAACAAATCATAAGTTTTTTTACTCATATAAGTATTATAAAACTCGGTAGAAAGGTCAAAAGCATCAAATTCTTTACCTTCAACACTAACCTTATCATTACTTACAACTTTCACCCCATGAATCTTATCATGAAATACAATTGTACCATCTATATCACAAAATATTATACCTTGCATAAAATAAAGAAATAAATAAGTTATTTAACTGTTTCCATTAAGTTTACTGCAATTTTATTTACCATACTCACTCCCATAATATTTAACTATAAAAAGATTTCCATACAAAAACCTTATAAATTATACAAAATCACAAAGAAATATGCTAAGACAACCACTAATCGTAGTTATGGGAAATGTAGATGCAGGTAAAACTCAACTACTAGATACTATTAGAAGGACCGCTGTAATAAAATCAGAAGCAGGAAAGATCACACAAATGATATCTTCTTCAATGATCCCACTTAACACAATACAAAAGATCTGTGGAAATCTACTAGATGGTAAGGATATAACAATCCCTGGAGTTGTTTTCATTGACACCCCTGGACATGCAGCCTTTTCAAACATGAGAAGAAGAGGTGGAAACCTCGCAGATATTGCAATCCTTGTAATAAATATAAATGAAGGTGTAAAACCTCAAACAATTGAATGTATTGAAATTCTTAAAAAATATCAAACTCCTTTTGTAATAGCATTAAACAAATTAGATCTAATTCCTGGATGGAAAAAGAAAGATGGAAATGTTTTAGAAGAAATAGAAGCACAAGGAGATGATGTAAAACAAAATATTGAAAAAAAATTATATGAAATAGTAGGAAAAGTCTTTGAACATGGATTCCAAGCAGAAAGATTTGACAGAGTTGATGATTATACAAAAACAATTGCAATGGTCCCTTGTTCTGCAAAAACAACAGAAGGAATCCCCACATTACTAATGGTGCTAATGGGTCTATCTCAAAAATTCTTAGAAGAAAAACTAAAAACAGAAGAAAATCTTCCAGGAAAGGCAACAGTACTTGAAGTTAAAGAAGAAAAAGGAATAGGAACAACATTAGATCTAATATTATATGAGGGAATTATTAAAGTTAATGATCAAATTGTCGTAGCAGGTTTACATGAACCAATCATAAGTAAAGTTAAAGGAATATTTTTACCTGATGAAAAAGGCAAATACAAGGGTGTAAAAGAAGTAAAAGCTGCTGCAGGGATAAAAATATCTGCACCTGGAACAAAAGAAGCAATTGCAGGAATGCCTGTAGAAGTTATAAAGGGTGATACAGAAGAAACTAAAGAGAGAATACAAGAAGAGATAGGAGAAGTCCTAATAGAAACAGATGAAGAGGGAATTGTAGTAAAAGCAGATTCATTAGGTTCATTAGAAGCAGTACTTGGTATGTTAAAAGATAAAGAGATTAATATCAAAAAAGCATCAGTTGGAAAAGTAACAAAAAAAGATATTGCAGATGCTACATCTTCTGAAGATGAACTAAACAAAGTAATATTATGTTTTAATGTAACTGGAGAATCAAAAGAAGTAAGAATTATTGAGCACAATGTTATCTATCAACTAATTGAAGATCTAGAAAAATATAGGGAAGAAAAAAGAAAAGAACTTGAAGCTAAAGAACTAGAAAACATAACAAAACCAGCAAAAGTTAAGGTCTTAAGAGGTTGTATGTTCAGACAATCTAATCCTTGTGTTGTTGGAGTTGAAGTCATACAAGGAACTATAACTCCTGATGTTGACATAATAAAACCAGATGGTTCAAAAGCAGGACATGTTAAAACAGTACAATTAGAAAATGAAACAGTGAAAAAAGCAGAAAAAGGAAAACAAGTAGCAATCTCCTTACCCGATATAACCGGTGGAAGACAGATCAAAGAAGAAGACATCCTAATTGTAGATATATCTGAACAAGAATTCAAAAAACTAAAAGTACTAAAGAAA
>CAZAKS010000005.1:0-1757 GCA_964485975.1 Candidatus Woesearchaeota archaeon | reverse complement strand
ACAGATGAGGAAATATCAATTCTAAAGGAAATAGCTGAAATTAAACGAAAAGAGAAAAATACTTGGGGTATCTAATATTTAAACTAACCTATCTAAATCTTCAAATACATATCTTTGAAGGTGAGCTCTAATTTTAGTTGTTCTTTCCTTACCTCTAAGAGCCATCCATTCAGAAGGGTCTTGTGAATTCAAAGTTAAGCCTTCTAATGAAAAATGAGTTGCTCCACTATCTCTAGCAATCCCTATAGCAAAATCATAAAATTCAGATAATAAATTTGGACCTCTTTCTTCAATAGGAAGATCCCCTCCCTCATAATTAAGATGAAGAGGTAGAGTAGCACCAAAATGATCTAATTCTTGAACAGAATAAGTTCTTCCTTCAGTTAAAAGTAATATGGGCATTGCTGGACGAAAAGCATCAAATTTTGCTTCGCAGTACTTGCCATTTGTGGGAACCACTAAAATTGGATCTGTCATAAATTAGAAAATTAAATACTACTATTTAAACATTACTTCTACAACTCTCAGCAGCACCCTGATTAAATTCAATCCCTCTAAACAATGTATGATACCACTTAGCACCTCTACAAGTTCCACCTAAATCACAACCATAAGAATTAAGAGTACTTGGAGCTTTAGGCAAATGATCATAAGGATATGCTTCTGGAGCAACTATCCCTTCTGGATCTATTATAGATGCAACCTGGCTAGCTTCCCACAACATTCTTTCAAAATCTGTAGTATCTCTAGTAACAACCTGTAAATGCTTACAAATATTGCCTGTTCTAAATTCAACCATATCCAATCATGAAAATTTCTTATTTATAAACCTTATGTCACTCTTATCAATAGTGAATAGGTATACAAAAACTTTATAAATAAAACAAAATCCATACTCCCTATGGCAGAGTTAAGATTTGTAATAAATGATGTAAAAACAGGAAAATCATACCAAAAAGCCCTAGACACAAGTGACTTTGAAGGTAAAGAAGTTGGTGAAAAGATTAAAGGTGAACTTTTAGGTCTAGATGGATATGAACTAGAGATTACAGGTGGTAGTGATTATGCTGGATTCCCTATGAGGAAAGATATCAGTGGTACCTCAAGAAAAAGAGCACTCCTAACCAAAGGAGTGGGAATGAAGAAAATAGAGAAAAAGGGAATAAGAAAGAGAAAAACTGTTTGTGGAAATAGAATCCACGATAAAATTGTGCAAGTAAACCTTAAGGTTCTAAAAGAAGGGTCTAAAAAGCTTGAGGAAATCTTCAAAAAAGAAGAAGAAAAACCTGCCGAAGAAAACAAATAAGGGTGGAAACCTTGATACACAAAGCAAAAAGTGTTCTTATAGCAAGAAAGAAAAGAGTAAATGAGAATGATATAAACAGACCTTGTTTTATCAGTCTATTCGAAAAAAATGACCCACATTTAAACACAGAAGGTCCAACAAAAGTAATTGAGTTCGACCAAAAGCACAAAGTGCAAATAAAAGGTTTAGATGTCCACTATCTTCTTCCAGGAAATGACATTGTAATTAACAATCTAGAAGAGATAGATGTAAATGAAGAGGGCGAAATAGTCCACGTTACAGGTAGTCAATCAAACTAAACCATTGGGTCTTTATTTCTATAGGGGAGATTGTCGCAATATCTATAGGTAACTTTTATAAATAACCCCAAATTCTACATTCCTATGCCAAAAAAGATATCCCAACCAGAAATAAATATAGGTCTTGTAGGTCATGTAGATCATGGTAAAAC
>CAZAKS010000004.1:0-20399 GCA_964485975.1 Candidatus Woesearchaeota archaeon | reverse complement strand
TATTTCTAGAGAATAAACCCATCTTAATTTCAAGGAAAAACACCTTTTTAAAGCTTTGTCTGTTTATGACACCATTCTAGAGTAATAACAAAAACGAAAGGTTTATATACCTAAAAACACCCTTAAATTATAGAGAAAATGAGGTTATTTACAAACATACTAATCTTTGTAACAGTCATCTTAATCATATTTCTAACTATAGTAGTAGCTCAAAAAGAACCAAATGAGCAATTCTCACCCTCTGACACTTTAAAATCAGATCAAATTTATATACAAAATGATCAAGTTATAATCAATATTGAAGATGCTATTCTAGTTGCATATAATGATACAAATTCAATGGACCCAATTATGGACATTGAAGCAAATGGAATTGAAATTCCAGTAACTGAAGATACAACTCTTCAAATAGGAGATATTGTATCCTACGAAACCACTTGGAACGAAACCTTAGTCTCACATAGAATAATCAACATTTCTGAAGACGAAGAAGGAACATATTACACCCTAAAAGGTGACAATAATTCTAGTGAAGATCCAGGAAAAATAAGATTAGAACAAATAAAATACAAATTAATAGGAGTGTTATACTAAAATGGGAAAAGTAACTTGTAAAAAATGTGGTATTGCCTATGAATTCAAAGGTCAAATAGTACCCACCTCAATGAAGTGCTTTTGCGAATCTGACGATTTTCAAAACAACTGAATTAAATAAATTAAAGCTAATGCAATAAAACACCCTGCAGATACATAAGGCATTGCAGGATAGAATTTTTTCTTATCAGCAGTATAGAACAAATAAAATAAAGCTAAAGCAGCAAACAAAGGTACAATATAAGTTCTAGGATCTAACAACCCAAAACCAAAAGTTTTCATCACAACACCACCAAACAATAAAGGAAATCCAATATCTCCACCACCAAGCATAGCCACTTTCTTCTTACCATAAGGAATCAATATACCTGCAAAAATCTGAGCTTTACTCTGAGACTTTGCCAATTTAACCATATGTTTTGTTTTTCTAACTGCAATATAATCATAAATGGAAATTGCAATTAAAAGTAAAGATACTGTAAGAAGATTCAATAGAGGAACAAAAATAGCAGCTAAAGCACCATAAATAAAAATCTCTGTAAAATTATGTACTAAAGGAGTTGGCCTAAAGATTTTCAAAAGAGCAAATATGATAGCTAAAACAATTGCTAACCACTCCCACATAAAAGCACTCCAAGTAACAGTCAAAGTAAAAAACACACTTAAAAGAAACCAAAACTTCCAAATCTTAAAAAGTGCAAACTTAATCAAAAGCAAAGCAAGAGCAGTAGCCAAAAAAATAAATATCAGTAGAGTAAAAAAAGATCCAGTCTCACTAACTTCAGGTCTTTCTATATTCATAGGTAATTGGTCTTGAATTGAAAAATGATCAGTAACATACAAACCAACCAATTGAGCTAATAAAAAAATACCAAGAATAATCAAGGTAACTTTCAATGTATGTTTCATCATCTTATTGAATACAGTTCTATTTATATAACTTTTTAAAACAAAACATTTATTAATTAAATAACCTTGAAATTTATCAATGGATAGTAAAAAAGAGGGATTTATTACTTTCAAGAATGTAACCAAAAAGTTTGGTTCTAATGTTGTACTAAATAATTTAGACTTAGTTATTGAAAGGGATGGAATCTTCGGAATTATGGGTTTAAGTGGTTCTGGAAAAACAACCCTTCTAAATTTACTTGTAAATTACTGGAAACCTAATTCTGGAAAAATCCTTTACAATGGTGTAGAAATATCCTCACACAAAGGAATATTCAACCAATTCTTTGGTTTTGGAACTCAAGCAGGTTCTGTCTATCCTAAACTAACAGTAGCTGAAAACCTAACCTACTTTGGAAAAATGTACAACATGAGAAACAAAGACATCAAAGTAAGAATTGAGGAATTACTAAAATTTGTAGATTTATCTGATAAAGAAGATATAGTTGCAGCTGAACTATCAACAGGAATGTATAGGAGACTAGATATTGCATGTGCTCTAATCCATAAACCCAAAATTATAGTATTTGATGAGCCAACTGGAAATCTAGACCCAATTCTAAGGAAAAAGATACTTGCTCTAATCAAAAAAATAGATGATGAAGGAACAAAAGTAATCCTTACCTCTCACCTAATGGGAGAAGCAGAAGATATTTGTGATCAATTAGCAATTATCCACAAAGGAAAAGTAATAGCACTTGACACTCCTGAAAATCTAAAAGAAAAATACAGTAAAAGTGAAGTAATTAAATTCGAAACAGATGCTCCAGATTATAGAGAACTTATTCCTGGATTAAGAGATATGGGAGTAGATAAAATATTCGAAAAAAGACACTATGTATACTTAAACACTCCAGATGCAGAAGAAACACTGTTTAAATTAATCAAATTAATAAAATCAAAAAATCAAAAACTAATAAACATTGAAGTAAACAAACCTAAGATAGAAGAAGTATTTGAATCTCTAACAACAAAATGAAGAACAAAAAAATATTCAGTGATAAAGAAAGTGGAGGGATGAGTTTTATTAAAAAATTCTTAAAAAGAGATAAGAAAAAACCAAAAGTAGAGAAAGAGAAAAAAGAAGAGAAAAAAGATCTTGATGTGTTTGTAGGAAGGCCAAAACTTAATGTTTTAACCAAACTTTATTATATCATGGCTAAAAACTTCAAATTAATCTTAAGATCTAAGATTTCAGCCTTACTTTTATTATTAGGTCCATTATTAATTGTATTCATACTTGCCTTAGCATTTAATACTTCTACATTATATGATTTAAATGTTGCAGTATATTCAGAATCATATTCAACAATTAGTGAAGATATTGTTAGTAATCTATCAACCTCTCAATATAATGTAATAAGGATGGATTCGGAAACAGATTGTATTGATGCAATAAAATTTGATGATTTTCAAGTCTGTGTAATCTTCCCCACCAATATGATATTAGATAATAGTGCAAACAAGGTCATAACAATCTATGTAGATAATTCTAGAATGAATATAGCCCATTTGATTTCAGCAGAAATATCCTCTAAAGTTTATATCTCGGCAGAAGAGCTATCAGAAGACATGGTTTCTTCAATATTAACTGTTTTAGATTCAGTAAATGCTGATGTTACACAAAGTCAAGCAGTTGTTACTAACATCAATAGTTTAAACTCTGAAGCAACTTCAAGTGCATCAGGAGCATCATCTGATCTTTCAGCAATAGATCTAACATATAGTGCAGTTGACGCTACAACAGTAGATTCTGAAATTGCAGAAATAGCAGGAGATTATAACATGAGTACCTCTATTTTCTCAGATCTATCAGCTGCTGTAAGTTCAATAGTTTCAACCTATTCCTCATTAAGCACCAAAGTAGATGCAGCAAGTAGCTCAATAACTACATCAAATACTGACCTATCTACACTATCCTCAACTCTAGCCTCTCAACAAGAAAAAATAACAACAGTTGAAACAAATTTAAACAATATGGCTACAAATATAGATTCAATAAAAATCACAAATGTAGATAACATTGTAACTCCAGTAAGAACCTCTATCCAACCAATAAGTTCAAGTAATAATTACTTGTTATACATAATCCCTTCTATTCTACTCATGATATTCATGTTTGTAGCATTATTACTAAGTTCATCCAACATTATTGATGAAAAAAAGTCTCTAGCATACTTCAGAAACTTTATTACACCTACAAATGACTCCTTATTCATTATAGGACACTACCTATCCACAATCCTAATCCTAACCTTTGAAGTAGCAATAACTCTAGCTACCCTTTACTATTTTGTTCCATCACCAGGAATTAATGCCTATTTGCTCTCTGGAGCAGTTCTAATCGTCTTATGTTCATTATTTATCTTTATGGGAATGCTTATTGGATATATGTTTAATACCAAAGAAACAGTAACCTTAACTGCCCTTTCAGCAGGAATAATACTCTTATTCTTCTCAAATACCATCCTGCCACTAGAAACCCTATCCTCTGTAACCAGAAAAATAGTGTTCTACAACCCTTATGTATTGGGGGAGAGTATATTAAAGAAATTGCTCCTATTTAATGCCAGTTTTAGTGAAATTAGTATGTTCTTCTACCTTTTAATAGGATTTGCTATAGCTGTACTTGCAGGAGCAGTATTCACAAGATACCTTTTCAAAAGGTTTTATTCTTCATAAAGTTGTTATTAATTAGTAACAACAAAACCGAAAGATTTATAAATGAACAATTAATTTCTAACCCTACACAAAGAGGTAAAGGAGCTACTCAAAAATGATTGTTAATGATGAATTTTTAAAAAAGCTTAGATCAGCATTTGATCTTAATATTTACGAGGTGAAAGTATGGACAGCATTACTATCCAGAGGCGTTGCAGCAGCTGGTGAATTAGCAGATATTTCTGGTGTACCAAGAAGTAGAAGTTATGACGTTCTAGAATCACTTGAAAAGAAAGGTTTCATCATAATGAAGCTTGGAAAGCCAATTAAATACATCGCAGTACAACCTGAAGAAATCTTAAAAAGAGTAAGAAAAAAGATTGAAACTGATGCTAGTGAAAACTTAGAATCATTAGATAAAGTAAAAGATACTAATATTTACCAAGAAATTGAATTATTATACAAACAAGGTATTGACAAGGTAGAACCTGCAGATCTTTCAGGTATTCTAAAAGGTAGAAAAAACCTTTATGACCATATCAAAACCTTGATCCAAAACGCAGACACCTCAGTTTTCATCATGACAACTGAAAAAGGTCTTCTAAGAAAAATTGATCTTCTAAAATCAGCAATAAAAAAAGCAAAAGGTAAAGGAATTAAAGTTAAAATTGCAGCACCTGTAAAAGAACTTTCATTTATTCCAAGAGAATTAAGGGAAGTTATTGAAGTTAGAGTTGCAGACAAAGATTCCAAAGCTAGATTTATTCTTGTTGATGATAAAGAATTAGTTTTCATGCTTTCAGATGACCAAGAAGTACACGAAGCCTATGACATGGGAGTTTGGGTAAACACACCTTTCTTCACACAAGCATTAGGTCAAATGTTTGAATTATCTTGGAAAGGTTTGAAGAGAGCTTAAGATGAGAAGATTACTATATACTGCATTTGCAGTAGGTTTAGGATTAGCTTTAGGCGCATGTGGTAAAAAGGATAGCTATGAAACAGGAAGAACTGTTCCTGAACCTCTTGAACCAGAACCAATTATTGAAACAGCTACAATAGATGAATTAGTTGGAACTTCTTTTGCAAGACATGTTATTTGTAGTGATGAATTTACTCATGAAAATGGTGAATGGATATATTCAGCATGTATGGAAGATAATTTAGACTATGGAGATAATGCACCCTTAATGCAAGTTGCAGATATGGAAGGAGATGGAGATCAAGATATTGTTATTTTAACCGATCACGGAACACTTCTTCTCCTAGAAAATCTTGCAGCTGATCAAAAACCACAACCTGATACAGTAGCACCAGATTATCCTACAAATCCTTAAAAAATTAAAATGTCAACAACTACTAGACAAAGACCTAGAAAAAGATTAGATGTAGATAGAAGAGTTCTAACTACAACAGAACTAACTCCTGATGCATTAGCTGAAATAAGAATTCTATTAGGGTCACAAGGAGAAGGTTTAACTGATGATCAAATACTTACAAGTGTTCATCAAATAAGAAAAAGAGTAGAAAAAACAGAAAGAATGGGTGGTTTTCTTGAACAGTTACCTGCTCTAAAAGAAGATGCACAAAGATACCAAACAGTTCAAGATCTATTTAGAAAAAATTTTGATTATTATGCCAACACAGCAAAAGTAATACCTAGAGATATTAAAGTAGAAGAATACATACAAGGCGCTAGAGAAATAATTGAAATTCTTGCCCAATATGGACCACTTAAAGTAAATGGTAGCTTAAGAATTGGAAGAGAAAACTTCACACTAGAGGACCAAATTGAATTGGATCCAAGAGGGTTTAGAGAAAGTGATTCATTTATTGGACTTATAACAGTTAAAAATGACCTATTTGAAGCAATAATAAAAACTTATGACATAGACAGACATAGTGAAAGTCAAAAGAGTATATATTCTGGTATTGCTGGACTAAGTCTAGCTTATGCTCTTGCAACAGGTGTATGGGACAAAGCATTTCCAGTATTAAAACCAGGACAACCAATCGGAATAGATAGTTATATTGGTCTTGCATTAGCTGTAACACTTGGAAGTATGAGTGTAAGAGAATACTTAAAATCAAATAGCACTCATTTAGTAGTATCTCTAAAACCAAACAAGGATTTAGAATATACTCCTGAACAAGTAGCAGACTTCAGAAACCTCCATAGAGATCTTAAAACCTACAAAATTTAGATAAATTTAAAAACCTTATAATTATTTATATATTCTAATGAAAGACTTAATAAAAAGTTTAAGTCCTCTTGAAAGGGAAGTATTACCTAAAGTAGAAGATTCTATAACTCTAAAAGAATTAGTTAAAAAAACAAAAAAACAAGAAGTAGAAGTGATGAGAGCTCTTCAATGGCTACAAAACAAAAAAGTCATTGAGGTTAATTTAGAACTTAAAGAACTAGTAACTCTTGGTGAGCTTGGAAAGAGATATACTAAACTCAAACTACCAGAAAGAAGACTTCTAGATCAATTAAAAGATAAAGGGAAACTTACAATAAAAAATATAGATCTTCCTAAATCAGAATTAAACATTGCAATAGGAGAACTAAAGAAAAAAGCAGCAATTAGAATGGGCAAAGAAATAACACTAAGCCCAAATGGAAGAAAACTTCTAACAAAAGATTTCATAGAAGAAATATTCCTATCAAAACTACCTCAAGATCTAAAAGAAATAGAAAATGAGAACAAACTAGCATATAATAATCTAAAGAAAAGAAAAAATATCATAGAAACAAATCTAGAAAAAATAAGAACAATAAAATTAACCTTACTAGGTAAAAAACTAATAAAACAAAAACTAGACCTAGATCTAATTGAAGCATTAACTCCTGCGCATCTAAAAAAAGGAACTTGGAAAGATAAAGAATTCAGAAGATATGATGTAAAAATCAATGTTCCAAACACTTATGGTGGAAAAAGACACTTTGTAAAGCAAGCAACAGACTACGCAAAGAAAATCTGGTTAGAAATGGGATTCGAAGAAATGACTGGCCCAATGCTAGATTCAAGCTTCTGGGTTTTTGACTCATTATACACTGCACAAGATCACCCAGTAAGAGATCTACAAGATACTTTTTACATAGCAAACCCAAGAGATGCAAAACTTCCAAAAGAATTTGTAAGTAAAGTAAAGAAAGCTCATGAAAAAGGAACTCCTGGAAGTACTGGTTGGCAATATAAATGGGATGAGAATGATGCAAAGAGAAATGTACTAAGAACTCACACTACTAACCTATCTGCAAGAACAATTGCACAGTTAGATATTAAAGATTTACCAAAAAAATACTTTGCATTAGGTAGATGTTATAGAAATGAAGCTCTAGACTGGAGCCATATATTTGAATTCAATCAAACAGAAGGAATTGTAATTGATGAAAATGCTAATTTCCAACACTTGCTTGGTTATTTGAAGCAATTCTTCGCTAAAATGGGATTCCCTAAAGCAAGATTCAGACCAGCACATTTCCCCTACACTGAACCATCAGTAGAAATTGATGTATTCCATCCAGTTCACAAAAAATGGGTAGAACTTGGAGGCGCAGGAATGTTTAGACCTGAAGTTGTAATTCCAATATTAGGTAAGGATATACCTGTATTAGCTTGGGGTCCCGGTTTTGATAGAATAATCCTTGAATTTTACAAAATAAATGATATTAGAGAACTTTACAAAAATGACCTTAAACAATTAAGGGAGATAAAAAACTGGATAAAATAAAATGCCAACTGTAAAACTAAACAAAAAAGTATTTGAAAAGTTAGTAGGGAAGAAATTACCAATTGAGAAGCTAAAAGATAGGATCTCTATGCTTGGTACTGACCTAGATAGCATTGAAGGAGATGAAATCTCAGTAGAGATATTTCCAAACAGACCAGATATGTTATCAGAACAAGGATTTGCAAGAGCATTCTCCTCATTCATTGGAGTAAAGAAAGGACTAAGAGAATACAAAGTAAACAAAACTAATGATAAACTCATTGTTAAAAACTTACCAAAAGAATGGCCTTATGCAATAGGTTGTATTGTAAAAGGATTAAAACTAGATGATGAAAAAGTTAGAGAGATAATCCAAATTCAAGAAAAACTAGGAACCACCTTAACAAGAAACAGAGCAAAAGGAGGTATTGGATTATATCCAGTAAATAAAGTTAAATTCCCAATCACATTCTCAGGTAAAAATCCAAAAGATATTAAATTCCGACCATTAGAATTTCCAAAAAAGATAACTGCATTACAAATGTTAAGTCAACATCCAAAAGGACGAGAATATGGTCATCTAATGGAAAATTGGAAAACATTCCCTGTCTTCACAGATGCAAATGGAACATTTATGTCAATGCCACCAGTTATCAACTCTCATGATGTTGGAAAAATTGATAAGACAACAACTGATCTCTTCATTGAGGCTACTGGTCCAGATCTTAAAATTATTAAACAAGCAATTAACATTATTGCTACAGCCCTTTCTGATATGGGTGGAAAGATTTATTCACTTAAAATAGAAATTCCAAAAGAAAAGTTAAAATTTGACTGTCCTGATCTAAAACCTAAATCCTGGAAGATGGATATTGATTACATAAATAAAAGACTAGGATTAAATCTAAAAGAAAAAGAAGTCAAAACCTTACTAGAAAAAATGGGATATGGCTACACAAAAGGAAAAGTTCTAGTTCCTGCCTATAGAGCAGACATAATGCACCAAGTAGACTTTGCAGAAGATATTGCAATTGCTTATGGATATGAAAACTTTGAATCTGAAATTCCAAATGTATCCACAATAGGAAAAGAAGATGCTTTTGAAATATTCAAAAGAAAAGTTGCTGAAATATTAGCTGGAAATCAACTTTTAGAGTGTGATACTTACAATCTTACAAATGAAGAATTACAAACTAAAAAAATGAACACTAAAATGCATACAATAAAACTAGCAAATGCATTCAGTCAAGAGTATTCAACTCTAAGAGCTTGGATAATTCCTTCATTATTACAAATTCTAAGTGAAAACAAACAATATGATTATCCTCAAAATATCTTTACAATAGGTAGAATCTTCAAAAAGGGTAAAACTGAAAGTGGAGTAGAAGAAAATGACAGAGTTGCAGTACTAGTTTGTGATGCAACAGCTAACTTCACAAAAATAAAACAATCCTTTGACTACTTAATGAGAATGTTAAACATTAAATATGAAACAAAAGAAGCAGAACATCCCTCTTTTATTCCTGGAAGAGTTGCTAGGATCACAGTAAAAGGTAAAGATGTAGCATACATTGGTGAAATTCATCCACAAATTCTTGAAAACTTTGCATTAGAATTCCCAGTAGCTGCCTTTGAATTAAATCTAAGTGAATTATTCTAAATTCGATATAATTATAACCTATAAAATATTGTCAATTATGTGAAAAAAGAATTACAAGCTAACATTTGGAAATTTTTTATATATGTTGTGACTAATAGAAGAAATTATATCGTCATTCTAGCAATTTACTTTCTATCTCTTCCAAATACAACAGCCCAACAAATAGGATTATACACAGGAATAGGTTGGCTTGCAGGATTTCTTCTAGAAATTCCTTCGGGATATATTTCAGATATATTTGGACATAAAAAAACATTAGTCATTGCAAAAATATCAATGTTAATATCCACTTTGCTATTTGTTTTTGGTAATTCATTTCCTTTTTTCGTTCTAGGATCAATTTTCCTAGGATTTGGATTTTCATTCACTTCAGGAACAAGTGGAGCCTTTCTACATAACACACTTGTAGGATTAAAAAGAGAAAAAGAATATGGTGAAGTTTTTGGAAAAATACATGCAAAAGCATCATTAGTATCTGCAGTATTAATCTTACTCTTACCTTTACTAGCTAGTATTTCCTTAGTTTTACCAATTAAAGTATTTTTAATCTTTGATATAATTGGACTTGTAATTGCATTATCCTTATTTTCACCTAAAATAAAATATAGTGCTGAAGATGAAGAAGGAGAAAAGATCTGGTCTCAATTAAAAAGATTCAAAGGAACTGGATTCTATATTACCTCTTTATTTTTAGGTATTATTGGAGGGTTTGTATTTAGTTTATCAGTCTATAAAGAACCATTTGTAGAATTACTAGGATTTCCTATCATTCTAATTGGTTCCATAATGGCCCTTTCAAGAGTAATTTGGTTTATTATAGGGCATAACCTAAAACAAATTAAAAAAATAAATATCAAAAAGCTATTATTTTTTGAAATGGTTTTCTTTTCAGGTTCATTCATAATAATCTCACAACTACTAAACCCATACATTATTGGTTTAATCTTTGCATTACTAATTGGATACTTCCATGCAAGAAACTCCTTACTTGCAGAGTACTATCTTGATAATTTCTTAATAAATAAAAGATATAAAGCTACAATGTTATCAATAAAACAACAAATTGGAAAATTATTCCAATCAGGATTAGCTTTAGTCATAGGTTTCATTATGGCAATTTCTTATAGTTTTGGTTATTTGATTTTTGGTATTATCATGTTAATATGTTTAGTAAGTATATATCCATTTATGATAAAATACCTCAAATAGACTACAATAAACTATAAATAAGATAATTCTAAGAATATTATTAATGAATCTAAATTTTAGAAAAGAGAGTGATGGTTTAGTTGTAAACAACAAATACCGACTAAAGTTTCCAAAATTAATTTGGCAAACCTATCCTGAAAAAGAGTTCTTAATAGACAACCTAGCACATTTACTAACAATCAACACCCCATTAATCTCAAAAAATAACAAAATAAACTATAATACATCATTACCTCTCTTAAAATCATTCTTCTCAACTGCAATAATCAACTCAATAGCCCATTCAACAGATGATTATGATCAATCAACACATAAAACTATAAAACAATTCCTAAACATCGATTACAAATTCAAAAACAATCAAGTAAAATATCCAAATTACAAAGAACAGCTAGAAGAAAATGCAATTGTCTCATTCTCAGCAGGAAAAGATTCTTTATTATCCCTAGCAGCAGCACAAGAACTAGATCTAAATCCAGTTGGAGTCTACATAAATGATACTGTATCACCCACAGAAAACAAATTAAAATTAAAACATATGGAAAAAATATCAAAAGAACATAAAATCCCAATCCATATTGTAACAAATGAACTAGAAAAGTTAAATGACTTTGAAACTTGGGACACAGAAGAAACCTGTCTAGGCTACACCCACATGTTAACAGGATTCTCCTTACTTGCACTTCCTTTCTCACACTACTACAAAGCAAAGCACATAATAGTTGGAAACCAAGAAGACATGAACTTCTATTTTGTAAACAAAGAAGGCTATAGAACCTATCCAGCATATGATCAAACAAGGGAATGGATGCGACAACAGAACATAATGCTATCCCTAATCACAAACAATGAAGCAAAGCTATCCAGCTTAATCCAACCACTTACAAATATAGCAATAATGAAAGTATTATTCAAAAGATATCCAGATTTTGCAAAATATGAAATATCTTGTGATTGTCTTGACGCTTCATTGGAATCCCGATGGTGTCATGACTGTTCAAAATGTGCAAGATTGGGTCTATTCCTAGTTGCAAACAACATCAACCCAAGAATAGCAAATCTCAAACCCTTATTCAATAAAGAGCACAAAAAGTTATACTGCCTTTTCCAAGGAAAAGAAGCAGACTGTTATGAAAAAAGCGAAGAAGCCAGAGACCAACAACTCTTAGCTTTCTATTTAGCATACAAAAACAAAGCAAGAGGATATCTAATAGACCTATTCAAAAAACAATTCTTAGAAGAAGCACAAGAAAGAGAAGATCAATTAATCAACCATTTCTTCAAACTACACTCAATGAAAAATCTACCAAAGAACATAGTAAAACCATTAAAATCTATATATTCTGAACAATTAAATGACATTTAACCCTTCCATTAACAACATCCACCCCTTCATTCACTAACCTTCTTACCTTCTCATCAACTCCAAGAACATAACCACCCACTCTTCCATCAGAATGTACAACCTTAAAACAAGGAATATTATCTAAATCTCTATTCAAAGATAATAACCTAGCTACATATCTAGGATGAATATTAAGAATAGAACCTAATACTTTATAGCTAGTAACCCTTCCTTTAGGAATCTTCTTAACAAGTTCATAAAGCATAATATATAAAAAGAAAAACTCATTAATAAAGATAATGCAATTTGATCTAGAACTAAAAAAAGTAATTTCAACAATAAAAAAAGAAAAACCCAAGACAATTCTAATCCAATTAGCAGATGGTCTAAAACCTGAAGCTACTAAAATAGTAGATCAACTAAAAAAACATACAAAAGCAAAGATCATAATATCTTTAGATTCCTGCTATGGTGCTTGTGACACCCCCAAAGAAAAATATGATCTAATAATTCATTTCGGACATAATGAGTTTCTATAAGAGTAACATTTATAAAAAAATAAATCTTAAAAAAATCTATGAGTCAGTTAGAAGTAGAAAATATTGTTCTAAAAGTGGAAAGCACTGATGAAAGATCACATATTATTGTTAAATTCAATCCTTATTTAAAACTTACAACAAAAGAAAGATATCCTACTATTGACTTATTCTTCCCTAGAGGATTAGGACTAAGAAATACAACAATCTATGACGATGAAATGCAAAAAAATCGATCATTCAAAATAACAGAAATAGAAACAGAAATTCTAGATTTTCAAAAATTCTTACATTTCTCAAAACCAACATGTAAAGTTCAAATAAAACATAAAAAAACAGTAGTAACCACTACCTGTAATCTAAAAGAAGCTCAAGATGAATTAAAAAGATTAGTCATTCAATCAAAAGATTTTAGAAAATTCAAAGAAGAGGATTTAATTGCAATAAGTATGACAAACAAGGAATACTTTGAACAAAGCTGTGAAAGAAGAAGACTAGTTAGATCTAAATTTTGGCATGCATCAAGATGGAAACCAACAGTTCATTTTACTTTAAATCATGTAGTAACTGCCCATGGGGCAAAACCAGAAGGTTGGAGAGATACAAATGCTGCAATCCTAACTCCATTTAAACAATTAAAAAAATCAAACATAACATTCTATGGTGGACACCCGGCAGATATCTTTTTTATAGGATTTGTAAAACTTCCAAAAGAAACAGAAATAATCTACAGAGAAAGAGGAGAATCCTGGGAAACATATGTTGCTAGAATTGAGCAAAGAATAAATGAAAAAGGATTCAAAGTAATGGAAGGTAGTGATAATGGTTGGAGAGTCAATGCTGAAGATGAAAATGAATGGTTAGAAAAAATTGGAAAAGACTGGCAAACTTTTATCAACCACATGTTTACTCCATTTGGAAGAGTAGAAAAACCACTACTAGAAGCAAGAGATCCAGACACTGAAACAGCACCAGGATTTAGAGAAAAATTCCTAATTGCATTTCATTTCCACTATCCAATAATATTCAAAAAATACGAGAAAATTCTAAAAGCATGGGACAGTTATTGGAGAATTAAGACCTATAATGGGTATATAAGGCATATAATACAATATTGGCAAAGGTGCCACACAAAGGAAAGCAACAGTCAATTCTGGTCTCTCTCTAGCAAACTTCAAACCTGCATCATATGTGCTTTTAATGCCATATACAGCCTTATCTGTACCCTTTCCAACATATTGCAACATAGTCTGAACTAGGTTATAACTACCCGAAATAAGCCCCTTTCCCTCTGATTTGGGCAATATTCTCTCAATTAAAGCCTCTAAACTAAATTTCTTTGGTTCAGCCTTCTTTTTATCTGCCATAATCCTAATTTTTACCATAACCTTTATAAGTATTTCCTTCAAAATATAGATTACAATGGCAGAAAAAAAACCTTCAAAAGAAGAACAAATTGGTATCCATAAGGGTGCACTATCAGTATTAGCAATTGAACAACAAGAATTCTACAAACTATTGCAAGTGGTTCAACAACAAATAGAAGCACATGTAAAAGCATTAAAAGAACTTGGTGTTGATCTTGAAGCTGAAGCCAGTAAAGCTGGTAAAGCTAAAAAAGATGATCTAGATACTAGACTAGGTTAAAAAAAGAAAAAAGCTATACTTGCAATTGCAGAGATGATAAAAGAAGACTCCATTTTTCCTATTATTAATACTAAAACTAAACAAAAGATTTGACCAATTCTCAAACAAGTTTCTCTAAACAAAATATGACTAACAGCTTTATGTCCCTTAGCCGTACTATAAGTCTTAGCCAAAAAAGGAACATCAATCACATGAGAAGCTGCACTCCTTAATGTACCTACAGCAAACACTTGAAATATATTACTTACAAATATCTTCAAAATCCAAAACAATATATTAAATCCAGTTCCCAACTTAACAATAAACTTACTCTTCTTGCCTTCATCAACAACTTACCAATAAATAGAGTTATGAAACAAACAAATAATGTAGCCAAAGAACCATAAATTCCCATAGACAAATATCCTCCAATTACTGCAAAAATAAACAAAGTCCAAAAAACATGTCCAGAAATAAAGCCAATACCTTGTGCAAAATAAATAAAGAAATATTTTCTATGTTTCTTATCAAAAAAAGACTTTAAATTTAATTTACCGCTAATATAAACTTCCTTAGAAAACAACAAAGGAATAAAAGAAACAATCAAGATAGCTACAGCCACCCCATAAAGAACTCCAAACCCAAAAAACTTAATCAAAAGCCCACCAAGAACTGGTCCAATAATAGAAGGTAATAACAAACCAGTCTCTATAATAGCTGACTCTTTTCCAAAATCTCTCTTTCTTCCATTCAAAACAGCATCAATATGAAATCCCATCCAAAAAAAAGCACCCTGCATTCCATAAAAAATAGCAGCTGGGAAAAAAAGAAAAGAATAATCTCTTAAAAAATAAATAAGGAAAATCATCCCAATTGTAAAAAACACACCCATAATCATAGAATGTTTAGCACCAAACCTCATAACTATAAAAGTAGCAATATACTGAAATAGAAAAAAAGACAAAATAAAAGCAAGATAGTAATAAATAACCCAATTCAAATTATAACCTAATTCTACAAACAAATACAAAGGAATAAAAATTCCAATCATAGAAAAAGATAAAGCCCTTGTAACCAAAAGAAAATAAATCTCAAATAATTCTCTTGTAAATAAAGACTTCAAATGATACTCTCTTGCAATGTCCATACCAATTTAATAGAATATAGATTTAAAAAACTATCTCAAAGCCTCAAGAGCTTTTCTTCTAGTAACATGTGTTAATCTTCTAAAAACTTTAACTTCAATCTGTCTGGCTCTTTCCCTTGTAATATTATGAACAGCGCCACATTCATCTAAAGTATGTATTTCATAACCATTCAATCCTTTTCTTCTTCTAAAAATATCAATATCTCTTGTGCCGGCTCTCCCTTCTACATTCATTGTCGCTTCCAAATCATCCAATACAGCATCCAGTCCCCTATTAATTCTTTCTGTATCTAAATCTTCAACAGGATCAACAACCCCCTCATCTTTCACATTATCACCCACTCTTATTCCCTCATCTCCCCCATCATCAACAAAACTATCTAAAATCTGTGCAGCCATAGGTGCTTCTCTTACTTTTGCCAGCTTATCAGCAGTAATACCAGTAATATATATCAATTCATCATCAGTAGGTTCTCTGTCAATATTTCTCTTTAAATACAATCTAGCATTTTCTAAAGACCTCGCAGCTTCATGGATATGAACTGGAGCTCTAATCTCTCTACAAGTCTGATCAATTCCTCTCTGAATAGCTTGCTTAATCCACCAAGTAGCATAAGTACTAATCTTAAACCCTTTTCTATATTTAAACTTCTCAATAGCTCTAGTCAATCCAATATTTCCCTCTTGAATCAAATCCATAAAACCTACTCCTCTCCCTTTATAATCTCGTGCAATAGAAACAACCAACCTCAAATTACTATTAATTAAAATTCTTTGAGCCTCTTCTCTAACACCCATACATTTTTCCTCATAAAGACTACCATAAAACTGCTCTTCATCTCTAGATAAAAGTGGATGTCTTCCTATTTGTCTTAGATATTGTTCCAAATGTCTAGGATTATCTCTATATCCTGGTGTTTTCATAAAAAGAAAAATTAAGAATAAGCTTAAAAAACTACCTAAATCAAACTAGCTTTAACAATCACTACATCTTCTAAAGGTTTATCATTAGAATCCTTCTCAACCTTAGCCATAGCATCCACAACATCCATTCCTTCAACAACCTCTCCAAAAACAGGATGAGCACTATCTAAGTAATTATTATCAACTAGATTAATAAAAAACTGAGAACTACCTGTATTAGGTCCTGCATTAGCCATTGCTATTGTACCCCTATTATTAGCATTATCAGAAGTGAATTCATCTTCTATTTTAGGAATACTCGGATCTCCATAACCAGTTCCAGTTGGATCCCCTCCTTGTATCATAAACCCATCAATAATTCTATGAAAAATAACACCATCATAAGTTCCTTTTTCAACCAAATTAACAAAATTACCAGTAGTTATTGGCATATCATCAGCCAATTGAATAACAATATCACCATGATTAGTTTCAAGTTTAACCTTCATTGTTTCTCCTCCATTATTTACAAAATAAACAATACCTAAAAAAATAGCAATTACAACCAAAATGTAAATCCATGTTTTTGATTTCATAAGTTTTTACAAAGAACATTAATTTAAAAAGTTTTTGAATTAGAAACGCCGAGGCTGTGCACCTTGGCTCTGTTTAGAATCCCAGACTTTGCTGGTATTACTTAAGTTAATATAGTAGATGTTGATAGAGTTTAAATGTTTTTTGGTTTATTTTGCCTTTTCTAACTTAGCTATCATTCTCTATATTTTTTTCTAAATCTCCTTGAAATAATAATGGGCGGACAACCTAAAGAAAAAAGAATATAGTTCATTAGGGTTCTTGCATTACCATCTGAGAAAGGAGGAATTTTCTCAAATTTATGGTGAAAAAATGTTGCTAATATTAAAGGATGAATCTTTTTTAATCACAAAACAACTAACTGCATCAACAAGTATTGTTTTCATTAGAAAACAAATAACTAAGAAATATATAAATATTTACAAAATCAAGTCTTAAATTTTTTAAAAGCTTTTACAGCATCAACCCCATCCTGCTTACCAAGAGGAATAAAATAAAATAATTTTGGACCTTTTATCACAAGATAATGCAAAAAACGAGGAGGTGGATTTGTAATAGCAAAAACAACTACTTCGGGTCTTTTAATCTTACTTTTCATAAATTTTGCAAGTTGATTAGAACCCTTAATTTTTAATTTCGTATAAGAAAATCCCATTTTAGTTGTAACATTAATGGCCCCTTTTGAATCAAAAGCCTCAAGCTCATCAATCTCATTAAAATTAATAATTATTTGATATTTATAGGGATCCTTCCTATCTAATTTTAAATCTAATTCTATCTTATTAGAAAATACTTTATAACTAGGGTAAGAATTCTGAGACATAGTTTTAATTTTTTTTAAAAAATCCATAATTCCCATAATATAACAGTAATTAAGAAATATATAAGTTTTGTGTTACAATAGGATACAAGAGATATACAAGCTTGAAAATTCACAAAAAAAATTCACCTCTCCATTTATCAAGTCCTAATTAATTCAAAATCTCATGGTTGCAAATAGAACTTTGGTTATCAGAATCACAAAAGGATTATATAACAAACTTAAGGAAGATTCCAAAAGAGAAGGCAGAAACACAATATTATTTTAGAAGGAAGGAATTTAAGAAGGGTATCTGAAAATATAGGCTATAAAAAGATCTACAATAGATTCTTGGAGATCACAGATATATACAAAAATAGAAGAAAAATTTGTTAAAGAAGGGAATCTAAGTTAGGATGGCAACGAAGAGTGGGGTTTAAGGAACTGGTTGCTATGATGGTTAAATCAGATATTGGGAGAATGAGTTAATTTCTTTTTTATTTAGATATTTAGGAGTTATTTGTACAGATATGGTTTTGAACAATTTCCCCTTCGTTTGGACAGTAATTTGAACATGTTCCATAACTACAATATTCATCTGAGGTACAATTTTCATCTTTTGTACAAAGAACAATACCCTCTCTTTTAGGATAGAAGGATATAGTTAGCATAACTTCATTATTTGCCCCATCATAATAGTAATAAAGGACAATTACATAATCTTCTATAATTTTTAGAAAATAGAATCCTCCTGTATCTGAATTATCAAGATAATATTCAGTTCCTAAATCCCAGTCTTCTTCTAAAAAGGGTTCTTTAATAATTGTGTGATATTCTTCATAAGATAGGTCTATATTTTTATAATATATTCCTGATTGGATAAATAATTCTCCAGTATCATAGAATGTATGATTTATTAAAAAACTTCTATAAGTTTCTTCATGATAGGGATTTAAAGGAATATAATCTTCAAGATTTGTTCTATTTATAAAATCATTTCCTAAATAGAGGCCCGGACCCTCACAGTAATATTCGATACAATAAAAATCTATATTTAATGCGTGTTTTCGACAATCTTCATTTGAACAACACTCAAATTGAGTACAGTCTATAATTACACATTTGTTATTTTCACAATTTTCATTTTTTTCACAATCTAAGTTAGAATTACATTCCGAACAGATTTCATCTTCTGTGTCTGTTAGTCCATCACAGTTATTATCAATTAAATCATCACAAATTTCTGAGGCATTATTATTTATTTCTGGAGAACTATCATCACAATCAATATGTTTACCACAACCGTTTCCATAGTAAAATCCATCTCCATCATAATCTCTGCAATGCGCCCCATAAGGATTGGTTGGTTCGGTTGTACAACCAATTAAAAATATGAAAATTAATAAAATTATTAATATGATCGATCTATTCATGTTGAATTTGTTGTTTTGAGAGTTTATAAAATTTTGTAAAAAGGGGTCCGCCGAGGCTGGGATTCGAACCCAGATATCCAAAGGAAACAGGCTTTCTTGTTAACAATTTCCAGGCCTGCGCAGTACCAGATTGTGCCACCTCGGCATAACTCTCTAAAGAAAACCTCACTTTAAAAATCTTTTCATAATCTACAGTAGATAGGAAAGTAAACTGATTTAATAGATAGGGTGGTTCTATTTAAAAGATTTTATCATTGGTTCTCACCAGATTTTAAAAAAATTTTAGAGAAAAGAGATTTCGAGTCATAATTTAGTAGAAATAACTGAGAAAGGGGAGAGTTCCAACTAGAACAATTCTATAACTAATAGAATTAACCATCACGTTGGAGGATCTTCATAGGTAACTTTGTAAAGAACAACTACAAATAGTTTGGATGTGATTATCGGCTTTTCTGATAGTCTTCCATAAAGAGTTAAAGAAACACAAATATTCACTAAAACCCAGAGATTGTATAGGCATACAGAAAATAAGAAATAAAATAATCTGATATGATAATTTTTAGTAGTCGTTTTTGCCTTAAAGTCATGATCAAACTGCCTATATCCCGTTTCAATTCCCCACCTCTTAAAATACCAAGTATAAAGATAATTAGATAATTGTTCTGGAATATGAAAGTTAGTGATAAATGCCCTTTTAATTCCTTCTTTATCATCCACAAGAATTAAATTTACTATGGCTTTATGCTCCCCTCTGCCAATTTCAAAGTTTTTAATAACTCTTGATTTACATTCTTCAGATTTTCTCATCCATGCCTTTACAGTCTCACTTTTTATTTTTGGCATGATAAACTTTACTTTATGGGCTTTGATAACATTGATAATTTTTGATCTATCAAAACCCCTATCAAGATATGCTTTGTCAATCTTAACTTTTTTCTTTACTCTTGTCAAACTTTGATTTACCAAATCATAGATATTATCAAATTTGTGGATAGGAATAGCATCAAGAGAGAATCTTTGTCCGGCAACGACTATTGAGCATGTCAAGAATTGATAGAAGTGTGTAGTTCCTCTTTCGTGTTTTCCTTCTGTAACATAGGGATCATTCTTATCTCCATAATAAGGCACTTTATGAATATGGTATGCAATATCTACTTTTCTTCTGTTTAGTAGCTTATAGTTTTGTTTTGAAAAATTAAATATTACATCAAATATAGATTCAAACAT
>CAZAKS010000003.1:17160-22042 GCA_964485975.1 Candidatus Woesearchaeota archaeon | reverse complement strand
AAATGTAAATGTGGATTTGAAGGAAATCCTACTATTTTAGAAAAAGAACATGATTTTGTTTTCTTTGAATGTCCAAACTGTGGTGGAGTACCAGAAATTTTAAAAGGAAAAGACATCATAATAAAAGAGATATGTGTTTAGCATATCCAATAAAAGTGGTGGAAGTTAACAAAGACGAGGCTATTGTAGATTATGGTGGGGAATTTAGAAAGGTAATGGCCTTAGATGATGTTAATCCTGGAGACTTTGTTCTCGTACAAAATGGGATTATCATAGAGATTGTTAACAAGGAGGCGGAGGAATTTTTAAAAGAACATGGATGTTGAACATTATTTTTTAAGATACTCATTCCCTTGCTCATTTATTATCAAAGGCATGGGAGAGATTGATGAAAACACTTTTGAGAAACTTAGAGACTGTGCTGTAAACTTAAAACCTATTTCTAGAGAAGAACTTGAAAAAATATTTTTTAGAGCATTTGAGAAGATAAAAAAATACTATGATGATCCTTGGAAAAAGGAAATTATAGAAGATTATTTCAAAAACAAGCACAATGGAGAGATAGAAAGGGGAGAAGGTTACTATCATGAAGCCCCTGTAATGATCAGAAAGCTCTCAAAAGTACATAAAGCTAGAATTTTAGATAAAAAACTAAACACTTTCTTAGTAAAATATCCTGAAGGTAATAGAAGGGTCTTTAATGACTTTGTACCTGAAGCAAAAATAGGAGATCAAGTCTTTATCCATTTTGGATATGCAGTTGAAATGGCTTCTGAGAAGTAAACTATCAAAAACACACCCAAGGAAATAAAAGTAACTCCTAAAACTTGTGTAAAAGAAACAACAGCATCTAAAAACACAAGAGATAACAAGGTTGTAATTGGTGAACCCAACAAAAGTATACTAGTAGCTGTACTCACCTTTACATGCTTCAAACCACCATACCAAGTCAAAACATAGAATAATAAAAATATTGAAGTAACTAAAACCCATCCAAATTGAGCCAGACTAATAGAACCAATTGCACTAACCTCTCCAGTTATTCCTAAAAAAGCTAAAATAAACAAAGATCCAAAAAACATTCTTCCAAAAGCAACAACATTACTAGGTAATTCTTCCAAAACCTTTTTTGATAATGTAAATTCTCCAGCCCAGAATACAGTCGCCAACAAAATCAATCCCTCACCTATTCCAAAACTAAAAGAAGTTAAATTCAATAATAAGAAATTACCAATTAAAAGTAAAACAGCTGCAATAATAACAGTCTTATTCAATTTCTCCTTCAAAAAGGTCAACGCCAAAATAGTTGCAAATACAAACAGAGTTTTATGAATAAAATCCCCACTAGCACCAGAAGTTAATTGTAATCCTTTAAAGAATAATAAAAAGGGAATGCTCCCACCTAACAAACCAATCAAACCTAGATTCAACCAATCCTTTTTCCCTAACTTCTTAAAATGTTTAAATTGAAAGGCTAAAACAATAATTGAAACTAACAAAACAGCAACAACACTATTCTTCAAAAAAGTAAATACATAAGGATTCATTCCAGAAACTCCAAACTTATTGATAAATATTGAAAACCCACTAATTATAGCAGTTAATAGCACTAGAACAATACCTCTCTTTTTCATACTAATTTAAAAATCTCAAGCATATAAAAAGATTATGGTAAAAGTTTATTGCTTAGGAAACAAATATGTTTCTAAAGATGCCTTGGCTTTAAGGTTTGTAGACAGAAAAATAAACAATTTAGAGTTCAAAGAATATAATCCAGACATTCAAGGCAATATTCTAATAATGGATGTATGTAAGAATCTAGATGAAATGAAATTATTAGATCTTGATGATTTCCTAGCTAGACACCCAGTAACAACTCATGACTTTGATATCGGAACAGAATTAAAACTTTTACAAGCAATTGGCCAAGTAAACAAGGTAAGTGTAATCGCAATACCTATGGACTACACCTATGATCAAGTTCTCTCTAACTTAAAATCCAAGAAATGGGTTGAACAAGATATACAAGGATCATAAGCCCTAATCAACTTCTCAATCTGTAACTTAATCTCTTCCTCACTCTTATCTAAAATACAAGGCAGATACTCTTTAATTGCCTGCTCTAAATGGGGTAAATTCTGAGTGGTTGGAGTTGTAATATTAGCAAACTTACAAATCCCTTTTTTATTAAACTTATACTTATGGAACAAAATTCCTCTTGGGGCCTCTAAAGCACCAATTCCTTCACAAGCTTTAAGTTTAATCTCTTTTATTTTTTCATTCTTTAACTTAAGATTTTTTAATATCTTAATGGCTTGAGTTATTCCCTCATAAAGCTCAATAGCCTGTGCAATATTATTGTGAAAGGGGTTATCTGGATCTAAACCATTTATTATTTTCTTTGAATATTCAGAAAGAACACTCTTATTAACTGTTAACCTAGCTAAAGCACCAACTGCATAACTTTTTCCTTTTCTCCAGGCAAATTCAGCAGTAGAACCAGACTTAAAATACTCTTTAAAATGTTGATCATACTCATTAGTTTGAATACATAAATTACCCTTACAAGAAATAACTTTATCAGAATAAAAATAAGAGTTTCCAGTCAATGCAAACTTATCTGATTCTTTCTTAAAATCTGGATAATCCAATCCTTGAAGTAACTTAATAGTCTGTTCAGCATCAGACTTGATTAAACTCAAATCTTTAATCAATCCATTTAACTTAGATTGTTCTGGTAATCTAGTAAATCCACCAATAACAGCTGAAATTGGATGAACATCTCTTGCAGCAATAGTAGAAACCATATTATTTGCAGTTCTTTTGATCAACAATGCCCTTTTTACCAAAGAAGCATCTTTTTTTGCTAATTCAATAGCACTAGAACACCCATAATAATCTGGCAAAACTAAAAAGTATAAATGTAAAACATGACTTTGCAATACTCCTCCAATAATTAACAACTCTCTTAACAATTGTGTTTGCTCAGAAACTTTCAACCCAAAGGCATTCTCAATAGCTTTTATAGAAGCAACAGTATGGGAAACAGAACATACTCCACATATTCTAGAAGTAATATCTGGCAGATCTGAATAATGTTTTCCCTTAACAATCCCTTCAAAGTATCTTGAACCCTCAAATATTTTTAGACTACACTTTTTTACAGTACTATCCTTAATCTTAATAAATAGCCTAGCATGGCCTTCGATTTTAGTAATATGATCAAGAGTTATTTTTTTCATCTTTTTTCAACCTCTTCAATACTCTTTTATGCCATTTAACATGTTCTTTAGGATAGAACTTTGCTATCTTACTTTTAATTTGATCTTCTGAATAACCAAACTTTGAAAACAACTCTATCTCAACACCAAAATTAGCATTTTTTATTGGTCCTCTACAAAGTATACAAGGGTGATTGTCTTTAACACATAAAGCCTTACAACCTCCATGAGTAACAGCACCCAAACAAATAGTTTTCTTATTCAAATAACAATCCTTCCCTCTCCTAGGACACTCCATACAAACAGAGGTCTCACACTCTTTTATCTTTTTCTTCTTCAAAAAAGCATTAATTAAAGCAATAAACTCCTCTTTTATTATTGGACAACCATACATATAATAATCCACTTCAACAAAATCACTAATTGGAGCTGCTTCAATAGAATCCTTTAACATCTTTTGATTATAAACATGAGTTAACAACTCTTTATTCTCTAAAAAGTTTCTCATAGCAGGAATTCCTCCATGTGTTGCACAAGCACCAAGAGCAACCAAAAACTTTGTTTTCTTTCTTATCTTTTTTAATTTCTCAACCTCTCTTTTGGAAGTGATGGCTCCTTCAACAAAAACAATATCAAAATTAGTCTCCCTATTCTTCTCATGCATCAAATGAAAGTACTGAACATCAAACTTATCCAAATATTTCATAATATCATTAATAAAAAGAACAGTAAACTGGCAGCCTTGGCATCCAGTAAACGAGACAATCCCAAACTTAGGTTTCATAATATGGCTAAGAGAGTCAAGGTTTATATTAATTTTGGTAAAGTTTATATAATATTTCTCTTTAAATTACAATATGAAAAGATATGTTTTACTATTCTTACTTTTATTTCTAGTTGGATGTTCTTCTCCTAGCACCATTTGTGGAGATGGTAGATTGGATAAAGGAGAAACTGCTGAAACTTGTTGTATAGATGCTGGCTGTGATGAAGAAGGCAAGGTTTGTGAATTAGGGGAGTGCGTCGATCCTTCATGTGAAGAGTGTCAATATTTAGAAGATGGAGTTTGTTATGATTATATGTGTTGTTCTAATGAAGATTGCTTAGATCATGAAATATGTGTGGATAATATTTGTGAGTTTTTCTCCTGTGATGAAGATTGTGAATACAAGGGAGTTCATGGTTGTTTTTCATATACTTGTTGCTCTGATGAAGATTGTGATGATGGAAATGAAAATACTCAAGATACTTGTTTAAATCCAAAAACAGAAGATGCTGAATGTGATTATATTGAAATTGAAGAAGAAGTAGAAGAGGAAGAAGATGAAACTGAAGATGGAGATCTTCCAGGATTTTATTTTGAAGGAGTATGGCTTACAGAAGATAATTTGGGTGATTATGTCCCCATAAATGAAGATCTAAATATTTATGATATGGAATTAACTTTGAATGATGATTTTTTTAATTTGAATCACCTATTTGCCTTTTATTACTTAGACCAAGACTATACAATGGAGGATCTCTATTATGAAGTTCAGGGTTCTTTTTTAAACTTAGGTTGGACTGATGAAGGATTAGGAGAATACGGGTTTCAGTTTGAGAAGGTTTTTGAAAATTTTTATGTTAATTATGGATATTATCATGCTACACGTTGGGTTAGG
>CAZAKS010000003.1:0-17150 GCA_964485975.1 Candidatus Woesearchaeota archaeon | reverse complement strand
TTACCCAAATTGTACTAGTTCTACTTCTTGTAATGTTGAGGATGATGAAGTGGATGAACTTTGTTCAGGATATGAAGAGGGTGTTTATTATGATGTATACACTTCTTTGCAAGAGGCAGCTGCAAATCTACCCCCTGAATATGAGATAAATTATGAAAGCAATTGGACAGATAGTACTACTTCTCACACAATTAATGCCATTTCTCATTATGGTATTAGTGCAAATAAAAATGGTATTGTGAGTATGGGTATTTATTTATTTGAAAACTCTTGTTATGCTTCAAATAAATATGATGATTTAATTCAAGATGGAAAAGACCCCTTAACAGATATTGAAGATATTGTTTTTTCTGAAGAGTGTGATCTTTTTGAAGGCAAAGATTATATGGGTGAAGTTTACTTGATTGATAAAATGGGGTATTGTATTAAAGAGAATGTTATCTATTATATGGTTGGATCAGGATATTCTATGATGACTGAATGGGAAGATATTTATAATTTCTTAAATGATGTTGAGCAAGGTATAGATTGGGAATATTAATTTTCGCAAATAAAAACATATATAAACAAATATAGTTCTTATTATATAAAAGAGAATGATAGAAATAAGAATTCACGGAAGAGGTGGACAAGGTGTTAAGAAGTCGGCAATGCTAATTGCAAGAGCTGCATTTCTAAATGGATATAAAACTCAAGATTTTGCACTATACGGAGCAGAAAGAAGAGGAGCACCAGTAACTTCTTTTGTAAGATTAGATAAAAAGAAGATAAACACAAGAGGTTATATCTTTGAACCAGACTATATAATTATTCTAGACGAGAGTATTGATCATGAAATGATGTTAAAAGGTATAAAAAAATCAACAAAAATAATTGCAAACACTAAATCCCATCTAAAAAGGGAGTGTTCAGTAGATGCAACAAATATAGCAATGAAAATAGTTGGAAGACCAGTTCCAAACATTGCAACATTGGGAGCTTTCATAAAAGTATCCAATCTTTTCAGCCTAACCGATCTAAAAAAAGCAGTTGACATTGAATTACATGGAAAAAAGCCAGAAATCCTAAAGAAAAACATATTAGCAGCTAAGAAATGCTATGAGGAAGTAAAATGTTAGTTGAAGAGGAAAAAATAAAGAACAAAAAAGAAAAAGGAATTCCTTATGGTGTAGCTGAAACAGTAACAAAAGATATGAGTTCCTGGAGATCTTTAAAACCCATTATCGACTATTCAAAGTGTATCAAATGTCTAACCTGTTGGTTTAGCTGTCCTGATTTTGCTTATGAAGTAAACAAAGAAGGATTTCCTCAAGTAAGATCAAAAAATTGTAAAGGTTGTGGAATTTGTGCAGAACACTGTCCTGTAAAATGTATAAAAATGTTGAGGGATTTTCATGACAAGTAGTATTCCTTTTCTGAATTTTCTTTAATTCTCCCAAATTTATCTCTTTTTTTAATAAAAATATATGGTTTTTCCTTCAATATTCCTCTATTTTTTAGATCATAAATCCATCTCCTCACTTGGGTGTTACTCCTATTAGAAATAGACAATAAATTGGAAAAACAAATAATTTCAGCATTATTAGTAAGCTCTTTACATTTTTCTAGGGCTAGCAACCAACTTTTGTTTTTTTGGGCTTTATGAACTTTTATATTTTTCAAATAATTTTCAACTATTTTTTTCCTCTTGGGGTGTGTAAATCCCATTTTTTCATGGAATATCCTTATGTTTTCCTCACCACAAATCCTTAATCTCCATCCAGCCATTTGTCTAATATATCCTTGGTTATCAACAGTTAATAATAAATCACCCTTATAAAAATAAGGATTTTTAACTTCTACATTAAAGGATTCTATCATTTCTTTCAAATCCAAAAGAAATTTGGGTGCATATTTTGGATATTTTCTAGGATTTTCTATAATTTTTTTTAGTTTATCTTTTTTAACAAAACTAAGATCTCTGGATTTCACAATTTCTAATGAGTTACTGTGGAATCTCCCTTCATCATCAAAATACGCACCAATAGCTATACCTTTAATTTTTTTATTTGCATCCATTATATCTTTATCAATACCCCAATCATATTGATTTTCTGTTCCTGTCAAATAACCCAATTTATCATAAAATAATCTAGAAGCAGTTTTAGAAAAATTGATTTTATTATCATGAATATTATATTTACATTTTCCGATTAATTGAAAAAAATCCTTTTTGAATCTGTTTAATAAGACTTTTGAAGTATTGGAGTAAAAAACATAACCTGATTTTGTAATTCCTCCATCGCCTCTGATATTCATTCTTACTCTTACAGCAGAAGGAGTATTTAGAAAAACCAAAAGTTTAGGTTCCAAAATTTCATCTCTTCTCCAGTTCTTGGCAGCAATTATTGTTTCATTTATATCTCCCTTGTTTTTTATATATTTTTTTGATGTTTTTATTAGAATATACTTATATTCAAGAGGAATTTCTAATTTGAAATCAAGATTTATTGGTTTTGGTTTTTTACTAATTTTTTTAGCATTTTCTACTCTTTCCTTAAATGAATTAAAAAGATGAGGTTTATTTTTTTGATGGGATAAAAAATAATTTAGAGTAGGAACAATAAACTCTTCAGGTACGTCAAATTTGTTACAAATTTTTTTAATAAACTCTCGTTGTGACATATAAGGGATATAATGGATATTTATATATAAACTTTACTATTAAAATAATTAATGGAGGTGAAGATGACTAAATCTAAAATTAATTATAACAGCAAATACAAATCAGAATCAAAGATAACAAAGAAAATTGAAATTCTCGACGGAAACCAAAGTGCTGCATGGGGTGCAAGATTAGCAAGAGTAGAATATGTCCCCTGTTTTCCGATCACGCCACAGTTAAGTAAATCAAAGTTTATTTAGTGGATACTGAATTGATCGAAACAATTGCTCAATGGAAAGCAGATGGAGAATTTCCAGGAATATTTGAACAAGTAGATTCAGAACACTCTGTTATGAGTGCAGCCCTAGGTTCTGCAGCAACAGGTGTAAGAACATTCACAGCATCCTCTTCACAAGGTCTACTTTTAATGCATGAGATACTTCCAAATGTTTCAGGCTGTAGACTTCCAATGGTATTTGTTAATGTATCAAGAGCAATTTCAGCTCCAATCTCATTATGGCCTGATCACAATGATATGTTTGCAGTAAAAGATTCAGGATGGATTATGATTGTTTCAGAAACAAACCAAGAAGTCTTAGACTCAGTTATAATGGGATTCGATATTTCAGAACATAAGGACATTCTCTTACCTGTATTTGTAAATATGGATGGATTTGTACACTCCTTTACAAGAGAGGAAGTAGAAGTTCCAGATCAATCAATGGTTGATGTTTTCATCCCAAAAAAAGAGCTAAAAGTAAAATTAGATGTAGATAATCCTAAGTCTTTGGGAATACCTACTCTAGAAGCTTATATGGATTTTAGATCACAACATCACAAAGCAATGTTAGATTCAATCAAAGTTATAGAAAACTGTCATAAAAGATGGGCAGTCTTAACAGGAAGAAAGTATGATTTCTTTGAAGAATATAAAACAAAAGATGCAGAAGATGTTATTATCATGCTTGGTGCTAATTCTACAATTGGAAAATCAGCAGTAGATAAACTAAGAAAAAAAAGAAGAAAAGTTGGTTTACTTAGAGTAAGAGTACTAAGACCTTTACATGAAAAATTACTAAGAAAACAATTAGAAAAAGCAAAAAGAATCGGAGTGGTAGACCAAAACATCTCTCCTGGCTCTTCAGGAAATCTCTTCCAAGAAGTAAGATCTGCTTTATATGGAATGAAACCAAAGATTTCAAATTATATTGTGGGTTTGGGTGGAAAACCAGTCCAAGATAAAGATTTTATGGATATATTTGATGATATTAAGAAAGGAAAAGAGGTAAGGAAATGGTTAATGTAAAAGAACTTGCAAAACAAGAGGAACATATGACTGGAGGAACATTTGCATGTAGTGGGTGCCAGGCAATCTATGGTTTAAGATTACTTCAAATGGCTCTTGGTAAAAAAATGATTATAGTTAATTCAGCCGGTTGTATGACTCTAACTGCAACCTTCCCTTACACTTGTTACAAAACACCTTGGTTATTCAATGCAATTGAAAATGTAGCACCAACTGCTACAGGAATTGAAAAAGCATTAAAAGTCCAAGAAAAAGAGGATGTAACTGTTGTCTGTTATGCGGGGGATGGAGCATCCTATGAGATTGGTTTTGGTCCACTATCTGGGGCAGCATACAGAAATGACAATATACTATACATTTGTTATAATAATTTTAACTATGCAAATACTGGACACCAAGTATCTGCTGCAACCCAAGAGTTTGCTAGAACCAAAACAACTCCGATTGGAACAAAAAACAAACTAGGGAACATAATTCCAAGAAAAAATCTAGCAAAGCTAATGGCATTACATGATATTCCTTACGCTGCAACAGCTTCAACTGGTTATCAACATGATTTTATTGATAAAGTAAGAAAAGCATCAAAGATTAAGGGCTTTAAGTTTATAGATCTCTTATGTGCTTGTGAACCTGGTTGGTTAGTTAAAACTCATGAGATGAATAAAGTTTCCAAGGCAATGGTAGACACTGGAATGTGGCCTATGTATGAGATTGAACACAAAAAAGTAACAATCAACATGAAACCACAAATGACTCCAGTAGAAACAGCCCTAAAAATGCAAGGAAGATATGCTCATTTAACTCCCGAACTAATACAAAAAGTACAAAAACTAGTAAACAAAGAGTGGGAAATGATTAATGCTGGAAAATTCTGGGAGGCTGATGAATACTAATGGGAGAATACACAGCTGAACATAGAAAAACAAAGAAAGAAGGAAAACTAAAGAGAACCTTTAGAGTTTACAAAAAAGGCGGGGACACTAGGTCTTCCAGGAAATAAACTTCTTCATTGCCCTAACAGCTTCTGATGGATATTGAAATACAGGAAAACCATTTTTTTCCATTTCTCTAACAAAAGGTAAAGTTTTCTGTCCACCAGTTACTACAAAAGCCATTGGTTTTTTATTTTGATATTTTTTTAATTCATATATTATCTTCTTAGTAATCAAAGGAGTCTGAGGTAATAATATGATAAGTAAAGCATCAATATTCCTATCTCTCATACAAGCATCAATAGCAATACTATATCTTTCATCAGTTGCATCACCTACTAGATCCATAGGATTATGTATAGCACAGATTTTTGGGAATAATGCAACCAACCTTTTCCTAGTTTTCTCACTAAGTTCAGCCAACTCAACATTATTCTCTTCTAAAGCATCAGTTGTAACAATACCATAACCTCCACCATTAGTAATAACTTGAACTCTTTTCCCTTTTTTATGAGTTAACTTATCAAACATCTTTGCAATGTGAAATAATTCAGCCAAAGAATCAGCAATAATTATATTGGACTGCTTAAACGCACCCTTGTAAACCTCAAAAGATCCAGCTAATGAACCAGTATGGGACATTGTAGCTTTAGAACCTCTCTCTGTTTTCCCGCCCTTAATAACAATAATTGGTTTCTTAATATTCTTAGCAACTTTCATAAACTTTTTCCCATCTTTAATTCCCTCAATATACAAACAAATAATTTTTGTTTTAGGATCTTTTCCAAGATATTCTAAATAATCACTCTCACTAAGGTTAGTTGCATTACCATAAGAGATAAACTTAGCAAATCCAAATTCCTCATAAGCAGCTAAGTCCACTAGAGCAGAACCCAAAGCACCAGATTGGGAAATAAATGAAATTCCTCCTTTCTTTGGTCTTTTCATTTGAGTAATTGGTAAAAATAATGAATCAAATCCAGAATGTGCATCATAAATCCCTAAACAGTTTGGACCAACACATTTTATCTTATATTTTTCTAAAGTTTTGTACAACTCATGATCTAATCTATCATTTCCAATCTCCTTAAATCCAGAAGTAACTATAATAACATGTTTTATTCCCTTTCTTCCACACTGATCAATAACCTTAATTGCAAACTGTGCGGGGACTGAAATAATGGCCAAATCTATGCTTCCCTTTACATCTAAAACAGAAGCATAAGCTTTTACTCCTTGTATTTTCTTTTCTTTGGGATTAATAGGAATAACTTTCTTAGAATAACTTTTCAAATTAGTAAAAATAACAGAACCCACTTTCTTTGGATTCTTAGAAACTCCAATAACTGCTACTGAATTTGGAGTAAAAAACTTTTGCATGATAATCTAGAAGAAAATAAGTTTAAAAAAGTTGTTATTTACAAGACCTTACCTGCTCTAGTTATAGTTTCTTTTATCAAAGGTATTTGGTTTCCAGATTTTTTAATTGCTTCTTCCACAGCATTATACAACCCAGAACAGCAAGGGACTTCCATTATTGCCACAGTAACACTCTTAATCTTATTATGTTTAAAGATTTCAGTTAATTTTTCTTCATATGATTCAATATCATCTAATTTTGGACAACCAATTACAAGAGATTTTCCATTTAGTAAATCCTTATGGAAATTTGCATTTGCAAATGGAACACAATCAGCACATACAAGCAAGTGTGAATTTTCAAAAAATGGTGCTTGAGGTGGTAAAAGATTTAATTGTACTGGCCATTGCCTCAAAGTTGATGTTTGTTCTATATTGTTTCTGTCTTCTTGGTCTATTTCTTGAATTTGTGCTCCTGGGCACCCACATTTTTCCATTTTTATCTCAATTCCTTTTTCTTTTAGATATTCTTTAGCTTCATTAAGAAATTTAGTCTCATTATGTTCTTCTAAGTGTTCTAAGTGTGCTTTAATTGTATTTTCTCCAAACTTTACAATATTTGCCATAACCTTTCTTTCATCATAAGGTTCAGCATCTCTTTCTTCTATTTCTATAGCACCCTCTGGACAGTGACCAATACAGGCCCCTAACCCATCACAAAATAAATCACTGATTAATCTTACTTTGCCATCAATTATTTGTAGTGCCCCCTCTGGACAGTTTGGGATGCATAGACCACAACCATTACACTTTTCCTCGTCGATTTTTATTATTTTTCTTTTCATTTTGTATGATATCCTTTGTATATCAAGTATAAAAGAGATACTTATTTAAATAGTAAAGAGTTTCTAAATATATACTATGGATAAAAATTGCACAATTTACAAAACAGTAGATTTCATAGGTAAGAAATGGACATTATTAATTCTATTAGAATTACATAAAAAGGGCTGGAAAAGATATTCAGAATTAAAAAAATCAATACCTGAAATAACACCCAAAATTCTTTCCTCCAGATTAAAAGAATTAGAAGAAGAAAAATTAATCATAAAAGAAGTAGATGCTAGGAACTTCCCAGTTAAATGTGAATATTCTTTAACAAAACAAGGAAGAGAGTTTATCACAGTTATTCAATCTATGAAAACTTGGGCATTAAAATGGAAAGTAAAAAATAATATTTGTGAAGCAAGAGATTGCTCAAATTGCAGATTATAACTTCTTAGATTTTAGTAACAAAGAGTTTGTAACAACTGATACTGAACTAAATGCCATCGCTGCTCCAGCAATTATTGGAGATAACAACCACCCAGTAAAAGGATACAAAACTCCTGCAGCAATAGGTATACCTAATGAATTATAAAATAAAGCCCAGAACATATTCTGTTTTATCTTAGACATAGTCTGTTTACTCAATCTAATTGACTTAGGAACATCTAACAAATTATTCTTCATTAACACAATGTTTCCTGTTTCCATTGCAACATCAGTTCCAGATCCCATTGCAATTCCTATGTCTGCCTGTGCCAGTGCAGGAGCATCGTTAATTCCATCACCCACCATTGCAACTTTACCTTTCTTTTGTAGTTTCTTAACATAATCTGCTTTATCTTTAGGAAGAACTTCAGAAAAAACCTTCTTAATTCCTGCTTTCTTAGCAATAGCATTAGCAGTTCTTTCATTATCTCCTGTAATCATATAAACATTCAAATCTAAATCTTGTAATTCCTTAACAGCCCTCCTAGAAGTATCTCTAATCCTATCTGCAACACCAATTAATCCAATAATCTTTTTATCAGCAAGAATCATAACTGTCTTACCTTGTGTTTCTAATTTGGCTATTTTATCTTTGTAATTATCTAAGGAAATCTTTTTCTTTTGCATAAGTTTTGGATTACCTAAGTAATAAGTATTATTTTTTATTTTACCAGTAACTCCATATCCTGGAATAGCCTTAAATCCAACAGTTTTATGATTTGGAAGTTTTGGAGCCTTTTTCAAAATTGCTTCAGCCAAAGGATGCTCAGAGTTCCTTTCCAATAAACCAGACAATTTTAATATCTCTTTTTTATCCTTTCCAATAACATCAGTAACTTCAGGACTTCCTTTAGTTATTGTTCCAGTTTTATCAAAAATTATATAATTTAATTTATGGGCTGTTTCCAATGCATCCCCACCTTTAATCAAAATCCCACTTCTAGCTCCCTTACCAGAACCAACCATTACTGCAGTAGGAGTTGCCAAACCTAATGCACAAGGACAAGCTATAACTAATACTGCTACAGCTGTAATAACAGCAAATGATACTGGTTGAAATATATTCCATACTAGAAAAGTAACAAGAGCTATTCCTATAACCACTGGAACAAAATAAGCAGCAACCACATCTGCAAACCTTTGAATTGGTGCCTTTTTACCTTGAGCTTCATCTATTAACTTAATTATCTGTGAAAGAGTAGTATTAGCTCCAACTTTAGTTGCCTTGTAAGTAAAAGATCCATTTTTATTTATGGTTGCAGATATAACTCTATCCCCTTTATTCTTTTCAATAGGTATACTCTCTCCTGTAAGCATAGATTCATCAACAGAAGAATGCCCATCTATAATTGTTCCATCAACTGGAATCTTTTCCCCTGGTTTTACTAGGATAATGTCTCCAACTTTCACATCATCAATTGATATCTTAACAAATTTGCCATTTCTTTTTACCATGGCTATTTTTGGGCTCAATTGCATCAATTTTTTAATTGCATCTGAAGTTTTTCCTTTTGCAACAGATTCAAACCATCTACCCATTATCACCAATGTAATTAGTATAGCAGAAGTTTCAAAGTATTGACCTAAAGAAGGTTGAAAGAGAATAGCATAGACACTAAAGAAATAAGCAGCACTAGTACCTAATGCAATCAAAGAATCCATATTTGCAGTTTTATTCTTCAATGCAGTCCAAGTTCCATTATAGAATTGCCATCCAACAATAAACTGAATTGGTGTAGCCAAAGCCCAAAGGATATAGCCTTCATAGGGAATTTCTATATTTACCCACATAAACACCATACCAATAATAAAAGCAGGTATTGCAAAAATCAAACTAAAAAGAAAAAGATTTCTGTAATATCTCCTTTCTTTTCTTTGTAATCTGGCTTGTTTTTTAAAAGAATTTTCTCCTTCTTTAATCAAAGTAGCATCCCATCCCCCATCATTAATCTTTTTGATTAAATCTTTAACAGATACATTTTCATTATGGATAATTGTAGCTTTAGTTGTAGAGAAGTTTACATTGGCTTCTTCCACACCTTTAGTTTTGTTTAACAGCTTATTAATATTGGCTGCGCAACTAGCACAATGCATACCACTTATTTGTAGATTAGTTTTCTTCACCATATTACTAAGGCCACCTTAATATATTAAACTACTGTAGCAGGATAGTCATCAAATACATCTAAATCTAATATATCTTCTTTTGTAATAGTTCCATCATAAATTATATCAAAATAGTGTCCAGTTCTATAATCAACACTACTAACTCCTTCTAATTTATATAATTCTCCAGTAATTAATGAAGCATGACCTGGACAAGGTATTGAAACCTTCAAAGTTAATTCTTCATTACTACTAACTACATTACCAGTTGGAGAACATGCTGATACCAATAGTAATCCAATTAGCAATAAAATTATTTTTTTCATTTTTATCCTCCACAACCACAAGAACTACCTTTTAGTTCAACTGCATCTAGGGTTTCTTGTAGTTCTTCTTCATTTAGATCTAAGTCTTCTGTAACAATAAAAGTACCAGGAATCATTCCCATCCAACAGCTCCAAGAGATAACACCTTCCTCTGTTGGTGTAAACTCAATAATCTGTTCACCATATTCTATATCAAAGTTTAAATCTAATTTAGGAACCTGAATTGCATTATTACAACCATTAATTTCATTTCCCTGAATAATCCATTTGACTGGAACATCTTTTTGTAAAACAAACTTGGCTGGTTCCCACCCTTCACTATTAACTTCCATGTTAATCTCTTGATAGCCATCAACAATAGAAGGTAAATTTTCAGAAGTAGTCTCAATCCCTGCATTTGCACTAACTGAAGTCATAAGAGAATTGATATCATAACCAGAACCAGTTAGAGCTAATCCATTATTTATCATAATCAAACCCAATATAATCACAATTACGCCTGAAGCCTTTAGAATTTTATGAGTTAACTTACTTGAAACAAATGTTGCAAATAGACCAAATCCTAGCATAACTGGAAGAGTTCCTAAGGCAAAGAAGAATAGAAGAGTTGCTCCTTCTATTACACTTCCTGTACCTGCAGCCATAATATAGATAGCTTGGAGAGGGCCACACGCTATCATAAGGCCATTTAACAATCCAATGACTAATGGACTAGAATTTTGTTTCTCACCAACAAATTTACTAATAAATTTAGGAGTTTTAAATTGAATCTTTCTCAATACAGGAATAATGTTCAACATTTTTAACCCAAATAATATTAGGAATAAACCTGCAAGCAAACCAGCAACTCCTCTCATCAAAGGAGTAAAAGCAATTATTGAACCAATCAAACCAAATACTGCACCTATTAAGGTATATGACACAGTTTTTCCCAACCCATACATAAAATGTGACTTATATGATTTCTTTCCTTCTTTTGCATCCTTTGTTGTGTAAGAAAGAACAAAACCCCCACACATACTAATGCAGTGAAATCCAGTAAGTAAACCAACTAAAAACAATAAACCATAACTCATCCCCGCACTTATCTCTGGCAAGGCAATAGTATCAGATAATTGAATTAAAAAGTAAAAAGCTATTACAATTCCTATAATACCAAAAGTCCATCCCAACCAACTCTTAGATTTTTTTGTAGAACAAGAATAGCCTTTTTCTTCTATCTTACTAAATATTTCATTTTGATTTGTCTTTTTGGGATCAAAAGTCACTCTAGCTTTTTGAGTCGCATAATCAACACTATAGGTTTTAACTCCTTTAATCTCTTTAATTTGATCCTTAATTATTTGTTCACAACTCTGACAAGTTATGCCATCTACATTAAAAGTTATTGTTTCCATCAAAATTCAGTAATTGAAACTCTTTATAAAAGATATAGTGAAACTAGTTTCAGAGCATAATATTTATAAACCTTTGAAAAAGGATTAAGAAAATGATAAAAATTGATTATGAAAAATGTTGTTGGAAAGATGGCAAATGTACTGCCTGCACCTGTAAGGGTTCTTGTGATGGGTGTGTAGAAGCCTGTCCAGTAGATGCTCTTAAAAGAGGAAAAACAATTGAAATAAACCAAGAAGAGTGCATTTCTTGTGGTGCTTGTGTAGAAGCTTGTAAACATGATGCAATCACTTTAGAATTATAATATTAGTCATTCCTCTTCTTTTTCTATCTATAACTCTCTTTGCTTCTAACCTATCTAGAACTCTAGTCATTTGTACTTTAGACTTGCCAGTTTCTTTAATTAAATCAGATTGGTACAAAGAATTATCATTAGACTTCAATAGCGATACAATCTGTCTCTCTTCATCATTTAAATTAACATCTCTTTTTCTTTCTTTTACAAATCCTTTAAGCTTTTTATTCAAAATAAAATACAACCCGATCAAGAATATTACTCCTAAAAGTACAAAACTAATCCCTCTTTGTAATTTCAAAGAAGCATACATTGCACATTCAGTACCATGAGAACAAGAACTCGTCACAATCTGAGAAAGAGTTAGATCATAAGATATTATTATTAACAAAAAGGCTAAACAAAATCCCAATACTAGATATCCTACTTTTCTTTCTTTCATCAAGCTGAATAAAGAGCTATATTTAATAAACCTTATGCAAAAGTATTATAAATATCCAACCCTCATTTAACCTTATGAAAAAAGGGGACTATACTGAAGCAGAAACAGAGAAATTTCTTAAAAAATATCTTCCAGTTGCAAAGAACAAATTCTGTACAACATCTGATGAAGTAATCAAAGTCTCAAGAAAAATAGGTTTCCCTTTAGTTTTGAAAATAATCTCCAAAGAAGCTCTTCACAAGAGCGATATTGGTGGGGTTAGATTTGTAAACAAACTAGGAGACCTAGAAAATGAATTAGAATCTTTAAAAAAAATAGCCCAACATTACAAACTCAAATTAGAAGGAATTCTTGTTCAAGAGTATATTGAAGGAGAATATGCTATTATAGGATTAAAAAAAGATAATGTCTTTGGGCATGTGGTTGCATTTGGAATTGGAGGTATATACACAGAATACCTAAAAGATGTAGTATTTAGGGTCTGTCCAATAACAAAAAAAGATGCACAAGATATGATAGATGAATTAAAAATGAAACAAGTTTTCCTTGGAGCTAGAGGAAAAAAACCAGTAAACCTAGAATTTCTAAAAGATATCATTGTAAAAGTATCCAAAATACCTCAAAAACATAAGGAAATCCAAGAAATGGATATAAATCCTTTTGTAATTAACCATAAAACAGGTATGGTTGTTGATGCTAGAATGAGAATATGAGAAAAATAGTCGCACATAGAGGACTAAGAGAAAAAGGAGTTAAAGAGAATAGTCTAGAATCTATTAAATTAGCTTTAGACCATGGAGTTAGTTGTATTGAGATAGATATTCAAAAAACAAAAGACTGTTTAATTCTTAGACATGATACTAGTAGATTTGGGATTAAAATAAAACGAATGAGGTTCAATCCTAAAAAATTTGTTAGTTTTGATGAAGCAATAAAGTTAATACCAAAAAACATTACAATAATTGCGGATATAAAAATAGCGGGTATAGAAGAAGATCTTATTAAGAAATTAAAAAATAGAAAAGTAATCTACTTCTCTCACATTAAAAAAGTTCTTGCTAAAATAAAAGAATTAAATCCAAAAGCCCAAACTGGAATATATTATGTACCTAAGGCAAATCTTGCTGCTTTTCTAAAAAGAATAAGATTTGTAAATAGATTCCTAAAAACTGCAAGAAAGCATTCTGCAGATATAATTGCAATTCCTGGCCCTTATGTAACAAAGAAGTTCATAGATGCTGCAAATAAGCAAGGATTTAAGATATATGTCTATGGATTATTTAGAAGAAAATACATAAAAAAAGCATTTGATCTAAAGGCTTATGCTCTAGAGATAGACAAGGTAAAAGATTTAGAATATATTAAGAAACTAAAAGCATAATCTATTTAAACCCCTATTTTAAATGAATTCTAGATGGTGAAAGTAAAAAAAGAATATTGTAAACAATGTAATTTATGTATTAAATTATGTCCTTTTGATAATATGGAAATGAAAGATGGAATTCCAGTTCTAAAAGATCCAGAGAAATGTAAAAAATGCAAGATCTGTGAAAAGTATTGCCCAGAATGGGGGTTAGAAGTATGAAATTATTAATGGGAAATGAAGCTGTTGCTCTTGGAGCACTAAAGGCTGGCTTAGGATTTTACTCTGGCTATCCAATAACTCCTGCTTCAGAAATAATGCATTTCCTTGCAAAAATAAAAGATCTTAGTTTTGTTCATTGCGAAGATGAGATAGCAGCTATTAATATGATCATAGGAGCATCCTTAGCAGGAAGAAAAACAATGACTGCAACATCAGGTCCTGGATTTTCCTTAATGCAAGAGGGACTTGGTTTAGGTTACATGGCAGAAATTCCCTTTGTTATTGTAAACACAATGAGAGTTGGTCCTTCAACAGGAATGCCCACATTACCTTCACAAGGAGATGTTTCTTTTGCCTGTTACAATAGTCATGGCGATACATACCCAATTATTTTCTATCCTAATTCAGTAGAAGAATGTTACAAAATTACAATTGAAGCTTTTAACTGTGCAGAAGAAGCAAAACAACCAGTCATTTTACTAATGGATGCTTTTCTAAGTCACATGTATGAACCTGTAGATGTAGAATCCATTAATATCGATATAAAAAATAGAGATAAGAAAAAATTAGGTGAAGGTTTAGGTCACACAACAGGATTAATCTCTGAAAATGGAAATCCAAAAACAAAAGATCCAGAAGCTTACAAAAGATGGTTAAAAAAAGCAAAAGAAAAAAGAGATAATGTTGTTAAAAATTATAATCAATATGAGTATACTAAATCTGGAGATAAGTTAATCATTGCTTATGGAGTTACATCTAGAGTTGTTTCAGATCTAAAGGAGTATAGTATCTTTAGACCAATAAGATTATTCCCTGTTCTTGATGAATTAAAAGAGATAGCAAAAGAACATAGTGAAATAATTGTAGTTGAAATGAATGATGGACAATATGCAGACATTCTTGAAAAAGAATTAAAAAGAGATATTAAAAGAGTACCAATTTTAGGAGGAGATATTACTTTAGAAGATGTCAGAAAAGGATTGGATTAAATGGGATAGATATCCCTCACTCTGGTGTGGAGGATGTGGTATAGGAATAATGGCAAAATATATAGCTAAGGCTTTTGAAGAGTTGGGCTACTCAAAAGATGAAGTTATAGTTGTTTCTGGAATAGGCTGTACTGGAAGAGTTGCTGGTTATCTAAATGTTGATTCTGTTCATGGGTTGCATGGAAGAGCAGTTCCTTTAGCTGAAGGAATCAAAGAGGGAAATAAAAAATTAAAAGTTGTTGTTATCTCTGGAGATGGAGATTTACTTGGAATTGGAGGAAATCATTTACTTCACACAGCAAGAAGAAATGTAGATATCACAGTTATCTGTTATAATAATGAGATCTATGGTATGACTGGTGGTCAAATGGCACCAACAACCAAACTAGAATCTTTTACTGTTACAAGTCCTTTTGGATGTGAGTATAATCCTGTCAATGCTCATAAACTAATCAGTTCAAATAGGAACTATTTCTATGCAAGAAGTTCTGTCTGGCACGTAGATCACATGAAAAATGTTGTTAAGGAAGCTCTTTCCCATGAGGGTTTTAGTTTTGTAGAAGTTATTGCTTATTGTATTACAAACAATGGATTGAGAACTGGTTTCAAAGATGCACATGATATGATCACAACTATTAAAAAAATGTATAAGCCTTCTGAAGAAGTTAAAGAAGAAACAGATCTAGGGGTGGATAAGAGTGATTAGAAGACTAACTCTGGCAGGAACTGGTGGCTATGGAGTTAAGTTCTTAGGAACCCTCTTAGGAAAAGTTCTAATGTTAAAGGGTTTTAATGTTGTTGTTACTTTTGACTATGATGCAGCTTCAAGAGGTGGAGATATTATTAGTTATCTTGTTTATTCTGATTCAAAAATAGGAAATCCAACAATTGATGAAGCAGATATTCTTTTGAGATTTACAAAAACCAATAAACACTTTAAATGTGTTAAAAGAATAATTGATACTCAAATAGCAAATGAGTTCGAAGGTATTAGTTTCCCTTTTAGCAAAGATGCAGTTGAAAAGTTTAAAGATAGTAGAGTCACTAATATGATTGCATTAGGGAAGTTACTAAAAGAATTAGAAATTAATGTTTCTGAAGAAGAATTAAAGCAAATAATTCCTCCTAGATTCTTTGTAAAAAACCTAGAAGCTATTAGATATGGATTTGACAAGAGTTAGAAATATTTAAAAATACAAAAGTTCTTAAATTATTTATGAAAAAAGAGGAAGATTTTTTTGATCCTAGGGTTTTATCTAAAGTTTTAGACTTCAATGTCAATATTGATAAACAACTTACAACAAAAGCTAATTTCATATTTGCAGCAAGTACTTTGATTTTAATGTATATTATTAATAGAGTATATTCAATGGATTTTGCTACCTTATTATTTAGAGAACAAATGCCTTGGATACTTTTAATTGTTGGTTCTTTTGTATCTTCTTTATTAGCACTTATGGTAGTTTTACCAAAATTAAGGATTTTTTCCAAAAAAGAAAGGATAAAGAAAGACATATTTTATTACAAGAACATAAAAAAATATTACAGTAGGAAAAAATATACAAAATATTTAGCTACCTTGCCTTCAGATGCTAAAAAAATAAGTGATGCATATAGTAATCAAGTATATTCTTTAGCTACAAACATTATTCCTTATAAATTTAGAATGTTAAAGATTTCAGGATGGGTATTGGTAATCTCTTTCTTTGCTAGTATGTTATTTTTTGCTATTTTTTAAACCTTTTACTTAACTTCCAAAAAGTTTCAAAATAGGCTTTAAAAGATTCTGCAACTTCTTTGTTTTTAATTTCAATTACAATTGGTTCTTTTTTAGGTATTGCCATTGTAACTTGATCTTTGTATACAAAAGTATAACTGGGTGTTTTTATATCAATGGGCATGTATCTCGAATCACAACCCTCATAACTATTTCGATTTTTTAATGTTGATTTGGATGTATCATTATTGAATAAAAGTCTACATTTTATTCCTGTTTTAATTCTTCTTTTATGATCTCTTTGCCAGTATTGATGGTGTTCTTCTGGTTGATATTTTGGAATTCCTAAACAAACGTATTCTTCACCTTTTTTTAGTATATCATATGTTTTTTCATGAGCTTTTATCAATGCATCCATACCATGAGAGACAAAAACATCTTGTTTCCAAATATGCTCAAATTGTTGTTTAAATGAATCTGCAATATCTTTATTTTTTATCAATACAGTAACTTGGTCCTTATCTCCTTCCCCTGTTGTTGAGATAATTGTATTTTTATCATATACACATACTTCTGCAGGAGATTTTTGTTCAGGAGAAACACCTATTTTAGTAAAGGTATTAGACATTCCCTTAATGTTTTCATACTCTTGACATTTTTCATTAAAAAGAAGATGATTTTTGACTTTTTTTCTAGAGAGGGTTGTTGCAAGATTCTTGTAAAAAGGAAGTAAAGATTGA
>CAZAKS010000002.1:10117-24362 GCA_964485975.1 Candidatus Woesearchaeota archaeon | reverse complement strand
TATAATTCATTATAAATAAAAGAGATAACCAAAAGATCATGAAGATTGCAATAATAGGTTCTCATGGTACTTTTAAGGCCACTTTAACCTATTTTCTTGCAGGTGTTTTGAAATCTAGAGCTAGAACTGTAGGTTTGGTTAGTGAGGTTGCAGGTTCTTGTCCGTACTTAAAACAAGGAAAGGGGGACTTTCTAGCTCAAAACTGGATTATGCTAACACAAGTTCAAAGGGAGAGAGAGAAACAGGACTTGAATGAATATGTTGTTTGTGATAGAAGTATTGTTGATAATTTTATTTATACTTTAGATTTATATGGGTCTGCAGGTATACCTGCACCAGAATGGATGGAGCCCTTTACATTAAGTCATGCTAAATCATATAATTTTATATTTAAGACTCCTTTGACTAGAATTGGTTTAGTTCAAGATGGAATTAGGAATACTGAATATGAATGGCAAGAAAAAATAGATAAAATGTTATTAAAATTTCTTAGAGAGAAAGATATAAAATATTATTCTTTGCCAACTGTTCCAACCGACAAAAAAGAAGATATAATTGATTATGCTATGAGACAAGCCCAGTATATGGCTAGAAAGATAATTGATATGGATGTTCAGACAAATCTTATTTAGCAATTCTTATTTTTACTTTCTTTCCTTTCATATTAGGATAAGGATGGGGATAATCTGCAGATCTGTATTTTAATCCTTTTTTAACTTTGACCCTCTTATTATCAATACATACTTGTGGAATGTAAGGAAGAGTACCAATTTCTTTGAACATGTCTACTGCGGGGTCCCATACCCATTTTTGTTCTTTCCAATAAAGAGAATCAAGATCTCTAAGTACCATTACAATAGTTACTAGTGTAGTTGATAATAATACTACAAGTAGAATTGAAAAAAAGGTATTTGTGTTGATAAAAAATAAACAAAATACTATAACTCCTGCTAGAGTTAGAATACTAATCCACTCAGGTCTAGATATTTTGTCATGGACTAAATACCTTACTTTTTTGTTTGATACAACCTGTTCTTGTAAGTTTGTAATCATCTCGTCATAAATTGCGTGTTGTTTTTTTGTTTGGGGATTTAAATTAATTATATAATCAAACAATTTATAGAATTTAGGTAAGGTTTTATGAAAATCATGTAGAAAATAATCAAATGTATCGACTAACCAATTATCTAGTAGTTTTTGTGTTTTTTTCCCTACTCTCTCACTATATGCTTCGGCTAGTTTATAGAGATTAACAACATAGGCATCCCCATATTTTAATGTTGCTCTTACTTCTTTCTGTCTAGAATGTCTATCTGATATTGAGAAAGCCATGAAGATACCAAATAAGAAGGAGGATACTGATAGTAATGCAAGTACTAAATCATCCATGCCTTTTCCAGGAAGGAATATAGCTAATAAAGTGAATACAATAAATGAAATAATCACTCCCTCATGGAGATCCAACCTCTTTTTCATGTTTAACTATCATGTTGTAAAATATATAAAGATTTCCAATATTAGAAGAATTTATATAGTAAAAAGTGTATGATAAATTTATGAAAAGAGGGTGGAAATTTCTTATTGTATGAATTGTTCTAGTTGTTATTGTTGTTGCTGTTGTTCTTTCTCAATTAGAAACACCTGAACCAGAAGTGGTTATTCCTGAGCCTGAAGAGGTTGTTGAAGAAATTGAAGAGATAGAAGCTGAGCCTGAAGAAGAGGAAGAAGAGCCAGAAGAAGAGGTTGAGGAAGAGGAAGAAGAAACTACTACTGGTGGCGGAGGTTCTAGTGTTGGTGGAGGAGCTGGAGGAGGAAGTACTACTGGTGGCGGAGATGAAATAGTCCCATTAGAAGACTCTGAATTCCCAATAAAAGAAATTGTTGAAAATGGAGGTAGTCTTTCTTTTGTATATGGTGGAAGAGAGTATACTTTGTTTGTTGAATGGGAACCAGGGGCTGTAGAGATCCTATCAAGTTTGGGTACTTTAGATGATGAAATGGAAGTTCCTAAGATTGAACATGAATATGGAGAGGAAGATGATGGTCGTTTAAGACATGGAAGAGTTAATTTATATGATATTGATGGAGATGGTGAAGCTGATTTACAGATGAAACCATTATATGCTGATCAAGAAACTGGAGATATCTCTACTAGAATCCTTGAAGGGCTTTTGGAAATACTAATAGATACTGAAGGCATTGAAAATTGTTTAGAAGAATGGGATGAGGATGGAGATGGTTTGTTTGGGTGTGCAGATCCAGAATGTAGTTTGGTTTATGGTTTTTATGGTCCAGATAGAGGAGATCCAGAAGCTGCTTGTACTTATGGTAGAGAACTTTTCTGTGAGGATAATTTCAATAATGATGGAGATACATATACTGATGAATTAGATATTGATTGTTATGGTATGCCTTGTTCTGAAGGTGGAATATTGATTTGGAGTTACATACCAGGAGATGATCAGAGTTATCCTCCCCCAATTAATAAGTTGGGCCAGAGAAGAATTGCTTGTTGTGAGAATGAAAATCAATGTGTAAATATTAATGGTGAATGTATTGATTATGATACTTTTTATGAAACTGCTGCAGGAAATAGATACTACATTTGTGGAGATAGAAATCATTGGGATAGGTGTGGAGATAGTGAAGAAGATAGAGTTAATGTAGACACTGGTGAACGTAGTGATGGAGATTCTTATTTGTGTATGTATAATGGTGGAGAATATACTTGGGGAGCAATATAATAAGCCTCGGCCGTGATTTGAACACGGGACCTCTTGCTTACCAAGCAAGTGCTATACCAGGCTAAGCCACCGAGGCATGATTGATTTAATTTCACTTTCTCTTTATAAAATTAACTCTAGAATAGAAAATGTTTTTAATTATAAAATTAGAGAAAAATATATGGAAGAGCGAAAAGTTATGGAATTATGGGATAAATTTGTTCCAAGACTTTATACTACTTTTTTTAGAGTTTAAGGTTTACAAGGGGAATTCTATAAGCCTGAAGAGTTACCTCCTGGTGCTCAGGATGTTTGGGGAGAGGGTAAGATCGAGATAAAAAGTTGTATTGATAATAAAATAATTAATACTGGTTATCTCTAAGATAATTTTCATAATATTAAAGTTAGAGTTCATTTTACTTTTGATGGTGAGAAAGTTACTGATGTTAAATTTGAAATAGAACCTCATGGCAATAATGAGTATTTGTACAGAGCTGGTGGGGTTGTTGCAATTCTAAAGTTAGAAGGGCTCCCTATTTGGGAACCAAGATAATAAGATGCGGGGGAAGGGATTTGAACCTTCTCGCAACCTTGGCGAACCAAAGATTGACTCGAACCCACTAAGGGACAGGATATCTTACAAACCCATGCTTGTATGTCCTTCATGAGCTTCTGGTCTTAAGTTTCGCAGATCTACTCTACTTAAGTAAATCCCCTGCGCATATAGTCTGAGATAAGTTCCCTTGATCTCATTTGACCAGACTTTGCTCTGAAGAGTTAAAATCTTCCGATTAAAACTTACCCCCGCATAAGTCTGGTATTTTTGTAATTGGTTCAAGTTTATTTAAAAATCTTTCCCTTTCAGATTGGTATATATAAACCTCATAAAATGGCTTTCTTTCTCTTTTAATTATTGGACCATTTATTTTATTTTTTATCTCTAATTGATTCAATAAAAAAGAGATTTGTTTTAATCCATTTAAATTTGTAGAAAAAAATCTTATTCTATTACTGATAGTACCATCTCCTTCAAAAAATCCCCTTAAAAATCTTAATTTTGTTGTTCTTGTTCCTTTCATAACAGATTCTGGAACTTTCCACACCAAATGACCTAAATTAGTATAACTAATTATTATGTCAATTATATCTCTTTTACAAATTCTAGCTCTATCTTTTCCAATTCCCGGAGAATAATTAAACTCTTTTTCAACAAGTTTCTTAAAATGACTTAATAATCTTGGATCTTTATTCCCAAACTCTATCCTTTTTTGAAGTTTATTTTTAACATATCTTAACTTCCCTTTGTCTTTCCCCCAATAACTGGTTCTAGTATTAACATAGCATCCTTCAGCACAAAGAAGTCCAATTATCTCTGCTAATTCTTCAGAAACCCCTATAATAATTTAATATTAAAGAGCCTTATAAACCCTGCGCACACATATGCCTTGTCACAATAATAATGGTGAGCCTCTCCAAAGAGAAAGAGGAGACTAAAGAGAGGGAAGCTCACCTTGAATATACCAAGCTTATAGCATGGGCATCACCTAAAAAATAGAGAGTAAAACTTGTTTATAAAAGACGAGAAAATTCACTGGTTAATAGAGTTACACAAAACTTATAAAGCAAATAATTTTTTAGTGACAACATGGCGATACTAAATATTGGGCCACAGTGGTTTCAGGGATATGATATTTTATTTAATATTGTGTTTGCTGTTGTTACTCTCTTTATTGCTATTTTGAGCTATAAGGCTAAAATGGTTACAAAAGAGAAAAAATACTCTTTTTTTGGGTCTGCATTCTTACTTATTGCAATCGCACACCTAATATTTGTTGTGTTTGCCTTGTTAAGAGATTATGTTGGTTTTCTTATTGAACCATTTGATTTTATATTTTTAATTCATATACTATTAATGTTGTTAGCTTATACTATTTTGTTAATTGTTATTCTTAAGATTGAGAATAAGAAGATTACATCTTTAATTTTTGCTTTAATTTTATTGATGGTGTTATTTTCTTACCAATATTTTATCAAATTCCATATTATTTCTTTTGTGTTGTTGGTTTTCTTAACTTGGCAATTCTTTAGAAATTATCAGAATAAGAGAAATATAAATACTAAATTTGTCTATGTTTCGTTTTTCCTTTTGGCTTGTTCACATATATTCTTTGCCGCAATACAAACAAGTGTTGCTCTTTATGTAGCTGGAGAAGTTTTACAGTTAATTGGATTTATATTATTATTTTTTATGTTAATGAGGTTGGTTTTATACAATGGGCGAAAGAAGAGAAAGGCTTGAAATAATTAAGGACATCTTAGAGGCTATTCGGGCTAAAGGTGGAACCATTAAACCAACTCATTTGTTGTATAAATCTAATCTATCTCATGATTCTATGAAAAGATATGTTTCTGAATTAATGGAGAAAGGTATGGTTGATGAAAGTGAGGAAAAAAGGTCTAAGAAGTATGTTATTACTGATAGAGGTTTGAAATTCTTAACACAATATCAACAAATTAGAGAATTTACAGATAGTTTTGGTTTCTAAAGATTTAAATAAATTAAAGATTTGAATAGTCTTATGAAGAATAAAATATTGTTACCTTTATTGTTGGTTGTATTGGCAGGAGTTATTACTGTTGGTTTATTTTTTTCTGCTTCTGAAGACCCTGTAGGACACTATGTTGATGTAACTGTTGATGGTTTGGCAGTTAGGTTGTATACTACAGATAATCCAAGATATGAAGAGGGTGCTCCGATAGTAATCTTAGTAAAGGGTGGATATGAGGAGAAGGATCTTTATGATGATTTACAATTGCATGATACTATTGTTGTTACTTTTCTCTTTCCAGGAGTTGTGGACGATAAAATGGGGAGGGAATCTGAAGGTGTTTATGATTATAGGGGCTTAGATTCAGCAGAAGCTTTGAAAGATGTTATTCTTTTTTGTGCAGGGGAATATGAGGATGAAGATGGAAATAAAATTGATGATATTCTTGATTATGCTTTAACTAGTAATGTTGGAGTTATTGGTATTTCTAATGGTGGAAATTTGCCTGTTGCTACAGCGGCCCTATATGGTGAAGACCTAAATAATTATCTAGATTATATAATTCAGTGGGAAACCCCAGTTTCTAGCCAGGCAGGAACTAGAGATTTAGGAGAGATTGTTTTAGAACCCCTAGAATTAACTGATAGTCCAAGAAGAGGTGAATTTTTTAATCCTAGATATCAAAGTTATGGTAAGGAATTTGTAAATGTGGATTATTCAGATTTGACTTATAATGAAAATTCTTTGTTTGAGATTTTTCATGATGGAACTATGGATGGACAGTATAGTTATGAAATGGTTGATGGCAAACCAAATCCTGATTTAAATGGGAATGGTGAACTTTCCATTTATGAAGATTTTCCTCTTGATTATTTTCCTGATGGAGATAAAAGATATTATTCTCTCCCTGTAACTTATGCCTTAGAAGATTTTGGAGTGTTTAAGGAGTGGCCAGATCATATTGCAACTATTGAAGAGGCAGAGGAATATTGGAATATTAGAGAGTCTGTTCAATTATATAATTCTGCTATGCGTAATGTACCTAATCTTAAGGCAATGTTTTTGGCTAATGTTGAAGATCATGTTCAATCTAATCCTCATAAGTCTCATGTAAGACAGGCCTTTGATGGTTGGAATGATAATGGTGCCTGGGTTCAAATAAATCCAGATCCTGAATATATTGCAGAAGTTGATGCTTTTGTTAGGGTGGAAGAGTTACCTAGAAATGAACCTAATGTTGCTCCTTCTGATTGGGATGATATTGAATCTTATTGTATACCTGAGAATGTTGATTCTATAAAATACCAACAAGCTGCTATTAAGCATATGGCAGACTTGGTGTGAGTGGTGTGTGAACATCTTGTGGAGCTATGTGTCTCATGTCACAAGTTTTATTGAGGATTATCCATGCTAGAGCCAAGTCTTGGTGATTTACTGCAGCCAAGTCAATTTCTCTATTAATTTTTGGTTTGAAAACTCTTTCATGAGAGAGATCTCCAGTTTCCATTCTTTTAAAAGTATTAAAAGAGAGTGCTAAAACTTCAAGAGGTACAGGGATCTTACTTGTGTAATAATGGTTAATTGGTATTTCTCCACTATCTCTTCCTTCTTTTCTTAGTTCTAAGTCTAATAAACTTGCTACTTGAGTTTCTACTCTTCTATCCTCATTATCTAATATCATACATGCTGCTAGGTCTCTAAATCCTTTTCTTTGTCCTAGTGCTTCTGAATACATAACTCGAACTATTTTTTCAGCCCAATTCTTTTTTGTTCTTGCTAATACAACTGTTCCATCTGGAAGATAATATGCTCTACCCACTCTTACAACCATTAGTTCTTCTTTTTCTTCTCTCATCACTCTTCCATTGCTTAGATAGATTTTTTCATCAGGTTTCATGTAAATTATATCTCTTGTTGGATCATAGTGAAAATTATTAAGTGGTTGATCTGGATCTATTACTAGTTTTGCAAGTGGAGTTCTCCTTTCTCTTGGATCATACAAAGCAATAGAATCTTGTACTCTCTCTGGTTGCATTCCTAGTTCTTCAAAAATGTAACTAAGAGTTTCATCAAGAGCTATTTGTGCTATTTCTAGATGATGTCTTACAAATTCCCTATGGTCTGTTATTTCTTCTTGTATTCTTGTTTCTTGATGAGGTAGAAAGGGTATTGGTCTTTGTAAGTCTGCTATTGCTAGTGCTGGTTTTAATAGACTGTAATCTTGCCTTTCCATAAAAGAGAGATATCTATCTGTTTCTTGGAATATTCTATCCAATGTGCTACATCCAGTTGTTGGTACTAATCTCTGCATTTCTTCTTGGACCTAAAAGAACTCTCTTCCAGGCCCTTCCTCCTTGGGATTGACCTGAATTTAGTGGTAGATTGTGATTGCTAAGACTAGATTAAAAGAGATAATATTTGTTAAGCTATTTTCTACCATTTTGTTACTTCTATAAGGGTACTAATTGTATATAAACCTTTCGGATCTCTGAGCGCAAACCGTTGAAGTTTAAAGTTAGGAAACACATTAAATGTAGGTTCCAATAAACAGATAGGTTATTGCACTATTCAGTCCTAAAGGTTTGAATAGTAGAAAAAAATAGTGGTTTTTATATGTTTCTATATAGGGCAACAGATATCACAAACACTTTCTGCATTCATTCTTCTCAATCGATCTGTGTCTGCCTTAAGTGCATCTAAACTTAAACCTAAAGAATCTAGCTCTAATCTTGAAGAGATTTCAGATAACTCATTGCTGTTAAAAATGAGCAGATATGATTCTCTTATTATTCCCTTCCAATTTGTTAAAAGTGGATCTCTATTTCTTTGGTAGAAATCTTCTAATAAACCTCTTCTTGCAGCTTGATCTGAATATGGATTGAATCTCATGGGTAAATATATGAGTAAGAAGTATATAATTATTACGTTCCTTAAATGGCTTGTATCATAAGAATTCTTTAAAATTGTTTTTGTGTTTTTTCTGACAAGCTGGACAGACTACTTTTTTACCAACATGGGTGCCTTTAATCTTTCCCAAGAAAGTATTTTCTATTTTTTCTTTACAGATTGCACATTTCATTGATAGAGAGAATAAAGAGTGCTTTAAATAATTTACCACAAAACCTATAAATCCCAATTTCTCCTTAAACCCCATGTCAAGATTAGCTATTTTAGATAAATCAAAGTGTATTCAGGGTACTGGTTGTGATTTTATCTGTGGGAAGTACTGTCCAGTAAATAGGACTGGCGGAGAATGTATTGTTTTGGATGAGAAGGAAAAGCCAATTGTTGATGAAGGGCTTTGTAATGGGTGTGGGATCTGTCCTAAAAGATGCCCTGTTGAGTGTATTGATATTATTAATTTGCCAGAAGAATTAAAAGAAGATCCTATTCATAGGTATGGTAGGAATGCTTTTGAATTGTTTAGGTTGCCAATTCCAAAGGAAGGAAAAGTAGTTGGGATCTTAGGAAGAAATGGTATTGGTAAAACAACTGCTTTACAAATTCTATCTAGTGCTTATGTTCCTAACTTGGGACATACTGAATTAGAGGGAGTTAAGGATCAAGTAATAGGTCATTATTCTACTGTTACCTTGGGAGAATACTTTAAGAAATTATATAATAAAGAGATTAAGATTGCATACAAACCCCAAAGAATTGAATTGATTCCTCAAATTTATAAGGGAACTGTTGGTGGTTTGATTGATAGGATTGATGCAAGAGGCAGAGGGAATGAATTGTTAAAGGAGTTAGGGTTGTTTGATTTGAGAGAAAGGGAGATTGCTAAGTTGTCTGGAGGGGAGTTGCAAAAGTTGGCTATAATTGCTACTGCAATAAAAGATGCTAATTTCTTATTCTTTGATGAGCCTGCTTCTTTTTTAGATATTACTTCAAGAATTAAAGTTGCTAAATTAATTGCTTCTTTAGCTAAAGAAGGTATTGCAGTTATGGTTGTTGAACATGATTTAGCTACTTTAGATTATATCTCTGATGAAATTCAAATTGTTTATGGGAGGCCAGCTGCTTTTGGAGTTATTTCTCAATCCAAGTCAGTTAGAAGAGGGATTAATGAATATCTTGATGGTTATTTACCAGACGATAATATTAGATTTAGGGATTATGCAATAAAGTTTAGTGGTGCTGTTGAGAGAAGTGTTGATCAAGAGGTTTTGTTTGAGTTTCCTAGTTTGGAAAAAGAGTTTGAATCTTTTAAATTGAAAATTAATAAGGGAGAGATTAGGAAGGGTGAGTTATTAGCCATAATGGGGGCTAATGGTTTGGGTAAGACTACTTTTTTGAAGTTATTAGCTGGAATTGAAAAGCCCACTAAAGGGGAGATTAAGGGGGTTAATATTTCTTATAAGCCCCAGTATATTGAACCAATCCAAGGTAGTGTTAGACAGGTTTTAATGGAAGCTGCTAAAGATTTATTTTCCTCTGGTTGGTATAAACAGAATATATTGGAGAAATTGAATTTGAAGAATTTACTTGATAATGATGCATCTAAATTGTCTGGAGGGGAGTTGCAAAAGTTGTATGTTGCTGTAACTTTATCTAAAGATGCAGATGTATATGCTTTTGATGAGCCATCTGCTTTTATTGATGTAGAAGATAGGTTGAAGGTTGCTGAAATTATTAAAGATTTTATGATTAAGAAAGAGAAGTGTGCTATTGTTGTTGATCATGATGTGCAGTTTATTGATTATATTGGTGATTCAATGTTGGTTTTCAAGGGAGAACCGGGGAAGGAAGGACATGTTATGGGACCTTTATCTAAGAAAGAAGGTATGAATGAGGTTTTGAAAATGTTGGACATTACATATAGGTTAGATAAAGAAACTCAAAGACCCAGGATAAATAAATTAGATTCACAATTAGATAAAACTCAAAGAAGTAAGGGGATGTATTATTATGATAGTTAAAGTTGTTCAAGTTGATAAAAATTTACCTTTGCCCAGATATGAAACTGATGGTTCTGCTGCTTTGGATTTGAGATCAAGAGAAGATTGTGTTATAGAACCTGGAAAGTTTATGGGAGTTCCAACAGGAATTAAGGTTGCAATCCCTCAAGGGTATGAAGCACAAGTCAGGGCTAGATCAGGTCATGCTTTTAACAGAGGAGTTGGTTGTGTGAATGGTGTGGGAACTGTTGATTCTGACTTTAGGGGTGAGATCAAAGTTATTTTGATAAATTGGGGAGAAGAATCTTTTGAGATTAAGAAAGGAGATAGGATTGCACAGTTGTTAGTTAATAAGCATGAAACAATAGAGTGGGAACCTGTAGAAGATTTAGGTGAAACAAAAAGAAATGAAAATGGTTTAGGTTCTACTGGGATTTCTTAGAAGCTTCGTAATCCATTTTAGGTTTTGCTACTTTTTCTATATATTCATCAACTTCTTCTATTGTGCTAAACCTAACTTTATGAAGATCCCCTTCTCCATTCTTAACACAAGAATCTAGCTCATGATTTCTACACATTGTAGGTCTAACACCATACATTGTGCATTTGTTATCTTTGTCTAATTTTGAACAAGGAGTTCTGAATTCAACAACCCAGTCTCCTTCATCATCAAGATAGACTGAAACATTCTCATGGGCAACCATCCATCTAATGTCATCCCAATCTTCCATGTCTTCTGGCTCATCTAGCTCTACTGTAACATCTCTACAGCATTCTCCATTACAACTATCACAATTTATCATCTGTGTTTTTGAGAATTATTCATTTAAAAAGTTTTCCCATATCCTTTCTGTACCATTTTAGTAATATTCCCATTCCTAGTAAGAACATAACCAATGAAGTCCATTGACCCATGCTTAATCCCCAGTATAATATATCCTCCCTTAAGAAATCTATGAAGAATCTTCCTATGCCTAGGAGAGTTACCATTGTGAAGAATAGAAATCCATCTTTGTGTTGTTTTCTTGAAAGCAAAACTAAAACTCCAGCTATCAATAATCTCTTAATTGTAGCATATATTTGAACTGGATGTCTACATTGGCCATCACCAAAGTCTACACACCAAGAGACAGAGGTTATTGTTCCAGGTAGTTCAGCATTTATGAAATTGGCTATTCTACCTAAAGCGAATACAATAGCCATAGGTATCGACAATAGATCTGCTACCTTCCATAAATTGAAATCCTTTTTCTTCTTATAGAACCAAGCTGCAATTAAACCTCCGACGATACCACCATGAAAAGCCATTCCCCCTTCCCAAAAGAAGAGTATTTTTAGAGGATTAGCTAGGTAATAAGAAGGCTCCCAGAAGATTATGTGGAATAATCTTGCACCCACTACTCCACCTATGATTAAGTAGAAAATGAGATCATAAACTTGATCTTTTGTGAATCCAATTTTATCTCTATATCTAGTTAGCCACCACAAAGCAAATAGAAATCCAAGAACATAGACCAGACCATAGTACCTAATCTCTAAAGGCCCTAGATCAAGTAGTACTGGGTTGAGATTGTGAATCCACATGACTACTAGTGAATACTAAACAATATATAAAGTTATCTCGACGAGAAAACATAAAGTTTATAAACTTATTAGACACATAAAACACTATAAAACCTATGAGGTGAATTTTGATGGCAAAAGTAGTATGCAAATGCGGAATAAAAAGAGAGCCTGGTTATTTATACTTTCTAGATAAGAAAGGAAATGTAGCTAGGGTAAAAATGAAAAGACCAGGAATGAGAGGTTCTTTCAAACAACAAGTCGTATACAAATCAGGCATTAAGAGAAAAGAAGGATGCTTATATTACATCGACAAGAAAGGTGATGTTTGTGAAGCTAAGATGGCTAGAGGCGGTCGAAAGCGGAAGAAAAAGGCTAAGAAGAAGAAAGTGAAAAAGAAGAAAGTGAAGAAAAAAGCAGTGAAAAGAAAAGTGAAAAAGAAAGCTAAGAAGAAGAAAGTGAAGAAAAAAGCAGTGAAAAGAAAAGTGAAGAAAAAAGCCAAAAAGAAAAAAGTTGCTAAGAAGAAGAAAAGATAAATCTTTTTCTTATTTTTTATTATTTTAAATGGTTCTTGTTGTAGAAATTATTGGATGGATAGGTGCAGTTTTAATTATACTAGCTTATTTCTTATTAACTCATCATGATTTAACAAGTCGATCAAAAATTTATCAAGGAATGAATCTAATTGGTTCTGTATTACTTGCTATAAACTTATTTTTTAACCAGGCTTACCCTTCTTTAGCTATAAATGTTGTATGGTTTTTTATTGCAATTTATGGGTTTTATAATATTTTTAAGAATAAAATTAAGAAAAGAAAAAGATAGTTTATTTCTTTTTTTTCTTTGCAACCTTCTTTTTTGTTTTTTTAGTTGAACAGCACCCACATGGCATTTGAATCACCTCCTCAAAAATTACAATTTCTAATTAAACATCCACCACTATATTCACTACAAACTTTAGTGGGTTCCTTTTTTTCTCCCAAATAAAGTACTTGTTTATCTCTGCTTCCATATCTATATACAGTGATCCCTTTGCATTTTAATCTATAAGCTTGAACAAATATTTTTTTAATATCCTCTACAGTTGCATTTTTAGGTAAATTTATTGTCTTTGATACTGAATTATCAACATATTTTTGGAAAGTTGATTGCATTTTTACATGCCATTCTGGTTTGATATCAAAAGCAGTAACATATAGAGATTTTAGTTCTCTAGGTAGATCAATTTTCTTTAATGTGCCTTGTTTTGCTATGTTTAGAATTAAATCTTTTGAATATAATCCATAAAATCTTAATTGTTGTTTGAATGATTCATTAACTTCAAAGAGTTTTGTTTGTAAAACATTCCTTACATAAGATAAGCCAAAAAGAGGTTCTATTCCTGATGAACAATTAGCAATTAAGCTTATACTGCCGGTTGGTGCTATTGCAAATAGAGTAGCATTTCTTCTTCTAATTTTTAGGTTTGATTTTTTGAAGTTTTTGAATATACCTTTTTCTCTTCCTAATCTCTTTGATTCATCTCCTGCTTTTTCATTTATGAATTTCATTACTTTCTTTGCAAGTTCTAAAGCCTCATAAGAATCATATTTTACTCCTAATTCTATTAACATATCTGCCCAGCCCATTACACCCAAACCAATCTTTCTATTTGATTTGGTGATTATTTCTATTTCTTTTAATGGATATTTGTTAGCATCAATTAAATTATCTAGGAATCTCACTCCAAGCCTTGCTGTTTTGTTTAATTTAACCCAATCAACTCTTCCATTTCTTACCATTTTTGATAGGTTTATAGAACCAAGAACGCATGATTCATTGTCTAAAAGAGTGGTTTCACCACAAGGGTTTGTTGTTTTAATTCTACCTAGTTTTTTTAGTGTATTTTTTTTGTTTATTTCGTCGATGAAAACTAATCCTGGATCTCCATTGCTCCAAGCATTTGAGCAGATCATTTCAAATACATCTCTTGCTTTTATTTTTCTAATTCTCTTATTTTTATTATCTGTTAGATAGTAAGATTAATTGGCTATTAATTTATTCATAAAATCCTTAGTAACTGCTACTGAAATGTTAAAATTGTTTAGTTTAATCTTTGATTTTGAACTTATAAAATCTAAAATATCTGGATGGTCTACTCTTAGAACTCCAATAGATGCTCCCCTTCTAATCCCACCTTGCTTGATTACTTCTGAAGATTTGTTAAATATCTCCATAAATGATACTGGTCCTGAAGAGGCCCTATTTGAACTTTCTATTATACTTCCTTTAGGTCTAAGGTTTGAAAATGAATAACCTACTCCACCCCCAGATTGAAAGATTTGAGCTGATGTTTTAAGTGTTGAATAGATACTTTCTATTGAATCTTCCATAGGTAGAACAAAACATGCACTTAATTGCCCTACCTTAGTATTTGCTCCTGTAAATGTTGGACTATTTGGAAGAAATTCAAGTTTAGTCATCATTTCATAGAATTGATTTTCTAAATTCATAATCTCTTCTTCTGATG
>CAZAKS010000002.1:4152-10107 GCA_964485975.1 Candidatus Woesearchaeota archaeon | reverse complement strand
AGTTTACTAAACAGGGGGTATTCGGCAGGAACTCCAAATTACTCATTATTCCATAAAATTCGTTTTCGAATTTTTTCTTTAGTTTTACTTTTTCAACAGAAGCAGCATGCTTCGCAACCCTTTGAAACATTTGTTTCGGGCTCTCTTTTATTTCTCCTTTCTTGTTTCTCAATAAATATCTTTTTTCCAAAACAGTTATTGCATTAACTGTTAACTCTAACTCATCTTTTCTTATCCCAATTAACCTCTTCATGTCTTGAAGATCCTTGTGCCGGGCCCTGTAAAGTATATATTCTTTAGCTAGGTCAGCCAAATCATAAGAAATCAGTGCATCTTCCACTATATCTTGTACATCTTCTACAGAGGGTGTTATCTTTTCAAATTTTGCATTTAATCTTCTTACTATTTCTTTTGTTACTTCCTCTGCTGTGTGTGCATCAACATGGTCTATGTCTTTCATAGCCTTAAGAATAGAATTTTTTACTTTATTTCTTTGAAATCTTACAATTCTACCGCTTCTTTTCTTAATTTTAGAGAACATGTTCACCCCACAGAGTTAGCTAGGATTAGAAGGTTTATATAATTTACTTTTATTAAAAAATAAAAAAATTATTTTTTCTTTGGTTTAAAGAATGTTGCTCCTAGACCTATTCCTACAATGACAATTCCACCTAAAACATACCATGTCCAGTGTAGAGGTACTTTTAGCTCTTCTTCTGTAGGGATGTGACATTCTTCAAAATAAGGGTTGGTTGGTATCTCTAAATCAGATGCTGGAACCAAGTATTCATTTTCAGAACTGCACTCTCCTGCAATAGCATAACAAATACTAACTTCTCTTACACCAGTATTGTCTCCATCTTCATCCACACACCCACTTCTTGAGATTATGGTTGTTGATGCAATTAATTCATTGTATTCTGTTTCCATACATTCATCATTTTCACCCAAACAACACAAAAGATCTCCAATTGTTTCACTTTCTCCACTTAAACATGCTTCATCTGTATCACAAACTAAACCTGATTGTTCTTCACATTCAATTATGGAGGTTTTATCTAAACATTCTTCTTCTAAGCAGTATTCATTGGCTGCACATTGGTCATTATTTTGACAAGTGTCTCCTGTTGTAGTACTTCTGAAGAATCCACTCCCACTAGTTGAAGTTGTTGAATCTCCTCCAGTTGCTGCAGGTGCATCAGGTATTACTATGTCATCTTCTTCCTCTTCATCATCAACAGGCCCATCAATAACAATTAAGTCATGACAGGTGTGAGTGTCTGTCAAACAAAATTGGCCCTCTTCACAGTGTGCATCTTCAAAACAATCAAAATCTCCTTCACAATCATTTACAATTAACCAATAGAACCTTTCACCAGGTATTATGAAGTAATATATTGCTAAGGGCTCCATATCTATTGTTCTTGTTAAGCCTTCAACATCAATAAGTAATTCTCTTCTTTCAACAGAGAATAGAGTATTGACATCCATATCTCCCTCTATTGTTAAGGGTTCTGTTTGGTATAATCCTGAAACATCAGTTTCGACCATATCTGGAGTATAGTAGTTCCCTTCATCATCTAAAATATACATTTGGTTAGCAAACATGTAGATATCAAATTTCCTATCAAAGAAAATCTGACTTCCTTTATATCCAATTACTGAAATTATTTGGTATGTGTCATCATCCAAGATCATTTCCATCTCTCTTAAGTTAAATGTTGCATCACCTATTGCATAGAAATAGGGATTTTCTTGGAAAAGATCAAAAGATATATACTCTCCTACTCCTTGATTAAATCCTAGGATCTTATTTGTAGATATATGGTCATTACAAAAAGGTTCACATAAGAATTGAGTGTTACAAACTTGTAAATCTATTTGTTCACTTAAAGTGTAAACTCCACAATTATAGTCTGATGAACAAGCCCTTACACATTGTCTAGAACTACACATGTAGTTTTCAGGACAACCATCTGAATCTAAACAAGCAATCATTCCAGCCACACAGATATTTTCAGTGCAAGTTAATCCTTCAGGACAATCAGCATCTTCCATACAAGAAGGGTTTACACAATAATTTTCAAAACAAGAAAAATCACCACAATCTGAATTCTCTACACAATAGTCTGGAGGAGTTTCTTGACAGGTCCATTCATAACAAAATAATCCTTCTGCACAATCTCCATTGAAAGTACAAGCGTCTCCTTCACAACCAGAAAAGAATTCTCCAGATCTTGCTCTTTGATCACAATTAGGAATACACCAAATTCCATCAAACCCTTCTAATTCCATACAAGTAGATGATTCAAGACAACCAGATCTTTCACCTGCATCTTCACAAGGGAAGAAATTTTGAATTGCACAGAAATTGGTTGAAGGATCACAGATTAGGTCTCCTTCACATTCATCTATACTAAAACAATCAGCACCAAGAGTCCCCATACAATCTCCAAGGACACAATATGCATCTTCAGGGCAATCTTCATCTTCTGCACAATCTTCTACCTCAAAATCTACTGGTAGGGGTGCGTCTTCTGGCAATTCGCCATCTTCTTCGTCTTCAAGATCATCTTCATCTTCTGGCATGATTGCTAGAGCAAGGGAAGAGAATAAAATAATTAACACCAGAAATAAACCTATTAAACCTCTTTTTACCATAAATTTATTGTGTCTTTTTTAAATATAAAGGTTTGCAAAATATATTTTCCAAAAGATTTTTAAAGAGAGTCTAGTTTTTGCTTGTTATGGATTCAGTTAGAAAGTCCGGAAGTTAGAATTTCTTTGATTATACTAGTAAGGAGACTAAAATGAAAGTTCAAGATTTTAAATGGAAAAAAGGTATATCTGTAAAGGATATGGTTGGAAGCTTTAAGCATCTAGGATTTCAAAGTATTGAGTTAAGTCGTGCTTCTGATGTTATTGTCAAAATGAAGAAGAATAATGCCAAGGTTTTCCTTACATTTACTTCAAACATGGTTACTTCTGGGTTAAGAGGATTTTTTGCTCAAATAATTAAGTTGGGAATGGCAGATGTTGTTGTTACAACTGTTGGAGGTTTGGAAGAGGATATAATGAAAGGTATTGGTGAAAAATTTGAAATTGGTAAGTTTGAAGCAGATGATGTAGAATTACATGAGCAAGGTGTAAATCGGATAGGTAATTTGTATATTAATACTGAGGCTTATATGAACTTTGAGGATTATATTAATCCAATTTTACATAAGTTGTATATGAAAAAGAAAAGGTGGGCTTGTTCAGATCTGTTTAAAGAGATTGGATTGATGCTTGAAGATGAAGATTCTATTTTGTATCAAGCAGCCAAGAAAGATGTACCAATATTTTGCCCAGCTATTACAGATGGTGCTTTTGGGTTCCATTTATACTTGTTTCAACAGAATCATCCAGATTTTATAGTTGATGTTGTTCAGGACTTTGGGAATATATTACTTGTTACTTCTCATGATGAGAAAAAAGGAGTTATTGCTTTAGGAGGTAGTATCTCTAAGCATCATGCTATTCTTTGTACTCTTTTGAATGGGGGTGCAGAGTATGCTGTTTACTTGACTACTGCTCACAAAACATCTGGAAGTATGAGTGGGGCTACTACAAATGAGGCAAAGTCTTGGGGAAAGGTTAAGGATGACTCAGATATTGCTACTGTGATTGGAGATGTTACTTTTACTTTTCCTTTAGCTATGATTAATGCCTTAGAAGAACTAGATGAGGAAGGATTGTTATGAAACCAAGATTTTTATTGTCAAAATCAAAAGTAATTGAACAGTATAATAAAATAAAAGATTTAGGTATTGTTTCTTATAGTTCTAAAACAAATCCTTTAGTTACCCACATATTAGAAGAGAATACTGATTCTATGTTTAGTGTTCACTTTGTTAATGAGTTGAAGCATATTAAGGATAAATCTAGAGTGTTGTTTTTAGCTCAGGCTTGGAATAATGAAGAAATAAAGAGCTTATTAGATTTAGGTATAAGGTTCTTTGTTGTAGATAATGAATCTGATTTGGATCTTTTATTAAATTATTTAGAAGGGAAAGAGATTAAAATTAATTTATTTTTAAGATTAAAATTAAAAGAGAATACACTGCGTACTGAGAGATATTTTGTTTTTGGTATGGGTTCTGATGTTGTCAATAAAAGGGTGATGGAGTTAAAAGATAACCCTAATTTAAAATTGGGAGTTCATTTTCATAGAAAAACACAGAATATGGCTGAATGGAACTTGACTTATGAAATGAAGTATATGCTAAAAGAAGAAGTCTTGGATGCTATTGAGTATTTGAATATTGGAGGAGGTCTACCTTCAGAGTATGCAAATACAAATGTAAAGGTGATTGATGTTATTTTGAATAAAATAAAAGAGTTGAAAGAAGAGTTGAAGTGTAAGTTGATTATTGAACCAGGAAGATTTATTTCTGCTCCTGCAGTTAAATTAGAAACTAGTATAATTGGTATTCATGAAAATAATATTATTGTTAATGCTTCTGTTTATAATTCTGATTTAGATGCATTGGTTGTTCCTGTTAAATTATTAGTTGAAGGTGAGGGCAAGGGAGATGCTTATGTGATTAAAGGTGTTACACCTTGTTCTATGGATTTGTTTAGGTATAAGGTTTATTTGGAGAATCCTAAAATTGGAGACAAACTTGTGTTTTTGAATGCTGGTGCTTATAACTTTACTACTAATTTTTGTGAGCTTGATGAGCTTGAAACAGAAGTAATATAAATTAGAATTTATTTTTTCTTACTATGATAATTGTCAAATATGGAGAAATTGCTTTGAAAGGAGGCAATAGAGGTCTTTTTGAGAAGAAATTACAACATAACATAAAAGATTGCTTGAAAAAGAATAATGTTCCTTTTAGAACTGTTACTAGGTATAGAGGGAGAATTTTAATTGATTGTGATAAAGAATGTAAGGAACTGGCTGATGTTTTTGGTATTGTTTCTTTTTCTAATGTTCAAGAGGTTGAATTAAATTTAGATAAAATGAAAGAGGTTGCCTTGAATCTTTATAGAGAAGGTAGTTTTAGGGTTTCTTGTAAAAGGGGGGAGAAGATTTTTATGAAATCCCCAGAGATTGAAAGAGAGTTGGGTGCTTATGTTGTTGAGAACAATAGAGCAAAGGTAAATTTAACAAAACCAGACTGTACTATTTTTATTGAGATCTTTCATAGAATGGCCTATATGTATAATGAGAAAATAAAGGGATTGGGTGGTTTACCTGTTGGAATCCAGGGAAGGGTTGGTTTATTATTACAAGATGAGACTTCAATTGATGCGGGCTTAAAACTAATGAAAAGAGGTTGTAATCTACTTTTTATTAAAGAAAATGATGTAGATACAAGTGCATTAAATAAGTATAAATATGGTTTTAGCTTGAAGGAAGGTAAAGAAGAGGATGTTATTGCAATTGTTGTTAATGATACTCTTGATAATTTAAGAGATTATGGTGATAAATTAGTATTAAGACCTTTAATTTAGAATTTTCTTTAATCTTTGTTGGATTTGTGCTTCTAGAGCTAGTTTTTTCTGTTTTAAATCTGCTTCGTGTTGTGATATCTTATTCTTTAGTATCATATCATACTCTTTCTTTAGTTTGTCTCTAATTGTTTTCTCTTTTTTCTTTATTTCCTCTTCTAATCTCTTATTGTACTCTTTGATTATTTTTTCTTTAAGATCGTGAACTTCTTTATCTTTTTTCGATACTTCATATTGTAACTTGAAATTAAGTGCTTTTGATAGCCTAGATTTTGCTTTATCCATTCTTAATTTATCATTTTTTAACCAATTAGCTTCTTTTTTCTTTAGATTTACTTCCTCTCCAGCTAAAACATCTTCTTCTTGTTTGATCATAATCTCATCTTCCTTAACTTTTCTCTCATGTTTTGCTAGTCTACTATATGCGGCATTAATGCTTTTTTCCATATCTTTTAT
>CAZAKS010000002.1:0-4142 GCA_964485975.1 Candidatus Woesearchaeota archaeon | reverse complement strand
AGAAGTCCAAGTTCTTTTGCTTTTTTTCTTGCTTTTTTTGCTTTAATTTTGCTAACTCTTTTTTCTGTCTCATGAATTTTTCTTTAGCTCTAACATTCATATTTGCAAACTTTTCTTTAGCTGCTTTTGTTTTATTTGAGAATTTATCTTTTTCTCTCTTTGATAACTTAGATAATTTTGATTTTAACTCTCTTTCATACCTTTTTCTAATCTTTTCTTTTTCTAGAGCTAGATTTTTTCTCTTTCTTAGAACCTCATTTGCTCTTTGTTTTAACTTTGCCCTAGCTTTTTGCTCTTCAAGGTGTAATTTTCTAATTTTACTAGCTAGTTCATTTTTTAGTGATTTAGTAATTTTGGATTTATGTCTATCTAACAATCCATTATTTTGTGATCTTAATTTTTTCTTATAACTTCTTGATAAAACTACTTTCTTTTCATCAAGTTTTCTTTTTAATAAGTCATTAAACCTTTCATCTACTTCAGATTGTAGTCTACTCTTAACCTTTGCCAGATATTTCTTTTTTAATTTTACTTCATAGGCCTTTCTCTTTCTATTATATGCAGCCAGTAATTTCATATACTTCTCTTTGCTCTTTTTTTCTTTGGATTTTAACTCAATTTCTAATCTTTCATGTAATTCATCTTCTTTTTCTTTAATTCTTTCAGAAAGAGTTGATTTTATTGTATTTAGGAAGTAATTGAAATCATTATCTACTACAATTCCTACTCCAGTATCTATCCTCATCTTACTTTTATCTTTAATAGCATCAAATTTTCTTGAAAGGCTCTTTAATTCCCTTTCAATTTTAGGAACATCATCTTTAATACTTGTAATAGAACTTATTTTTCTCTTAATTCTAGGTAGTTCTTCAGTAAGTTTATGTATATCTCTTGAAGTTCTACTTGTTTTCCTTCTTCTTGGTTTATATTTATGTTTTATTTTTAATTTTAGCTTTTTAACTGCTTTTTCTATATTTGGAATCTCTGAAACAGATTTTAATCTTGATCTAATATATTGTTCATCTTTGTAGAATCCTCGAGTATCTAATGATTTTAATTCTTTTTCTAATTCTTTTAATCTATCTACTCCCCTTGCAAAAGCTTGGAATTCTTTTTTAGAAATATCAGTTTTCTTTTTAGGCGCACTTTTTCTCTTTTTCTTTTTCGCCATGCTTAGATATACCCCTTTTATTCTTTTAAATGTTTCTATTTGAGTATTGAAGTATCATACCCTTGTTTTTTCCACTTCTTTAATTTGTCTTTCTTTGAATTTTTATTCTTTTTTACTTTTTTGAAGATATTGAGATTAAATCCTTGGTTTTTCCATTGAGATAATTTTTTCTTCATATCATCTTTTGAACCTAATTTCTTAAACTCTTCTTTTTGTTTTTTCTGTTTTCTTTTGATTATACTTTTCTCTTTTTTAATTAAGGTTTGATATTCTTTTAGTATTTTTTCTTTAGTTTTCTTTGTTTTTGCTTTGGATAAAGATGATTTTTCTTGTTTCTCTATTTTTTTAATTGTTCCACTTAATTGTGCCCTTTGTAGTTGATCTAGTTGTCTAAATAGTTCATTTCTGTCTTTTAGGGTGTGAAACATTAGAACCACAATTGCAAATAAAAGGATTACAATTGCTGTTGCAAAGATAAATGTAAATGATTCAGTTCCAGAAAAGAATTGTTTTGCTTCCTTGGTTACTGTAAAATAATAAGTAGATGTTGAATAAGAAGTGTCTGATTCTGTTGTTACAATGAAAACATAATCTTCTTCTGGAAGTTCTTCTGGAAGATAGATTGATTTGGATACTGTGGTGTCAGTTCCAATAATAAGACTTTCTGTTTCAGTGTATATGGAATTGGAATCAAGGTCCTTTATTATATAATTCATCTCTAGAGTATGTTGCTCTGTGTCTTTTAGATTATATACTCTTATTGAAGGTGAAAAATTATCTCCAGGTGCTATTTCTTTATTGTATGAAGATATTTCTAGGTTTGTTGCAAAGAAAACATCTCTAGAATGCACTTCTAAGATTATAGGTATTGTCTCTGTTTGTGTTTCAGTTATTATTTCTAAGTACCCCAAATATATTCCAGGACCATAAGCTGAAGCATCAAGAGTTAAAGTTAGTTCTTTTGATTCTCCTTGACTTAGTGAAAAAGAGTATTGATCAAGCCCAGCCACCCCATCCAACCCTTGTAAGTTTAATGTGTATTCTGAACCTATTATACTTGATATTGTTATTATTTGTGTTGTTTTTTCACTTTCTTTTATTGCTGATTTGATTAAAAGATTATCAACTGTAAATGTTTCATCTCCATTTGAAAGAAAATAGGCTAGTAAAGCTACAATAATTATACCTGCTATTAATGGTATTATTAGTCTTTTTTTCATCTTCTTCTTTTTTTAATATATGGCCTACGCAACTTTTTATATCTTTCTATTATTATAACCAAAGATATAAATGTAATAGCTGCTGCTATTAATATTGCTAATAATAATTTTTGTGAACTGTCTAAGTCTGTTTCAGTAATTGTGAATTGTGAGCTAGATGTTGCTATTCCTCCACCATACACTACTTCTGCACCAAGTACATAATTTCCAGGTGGAAGATCTTGTGTAGGTAGTTGTTTATTAAATGTTATTTGTTGGTATACTGCTATTGTTTCACTTTCTGTTAAGTAGATGTTACCATCAAAGTCCTTAATTATATAATTTAATGTTACATCTTCTTCTTGTTCTAATCCAGCTTGTAGTAGGAACATGCTTGCTGTTATCCTCTTACCTTGACTTATTTTCTTAAATGCTCCAAGTACATTTACAGATATATCAAAAAGGCTTCTTTCTGTGTTTATGTTTATTGTTACAGGTATATGGAGTACTTTATTCTTATAGAAGACATTTATCTTACCTGTGTAAATACCTGCTTCTTTTGGAATAACATCTAATTCAATTAATTTGGATTCTCCAGGTTCTAGAGTTAAATCATAATCTGATAGGTGTAATATATCACTGATAGTTGTTACAGTTAGCTCTAGATCTACAGGTACATTTCCTCTGTTTGTTATTCTAAATGAATCACCAGAAATAAACCCTTCTACTGCATCTAGAGTTATTGAATCTACTGATATTTCTATATCTTCTATTTCATCAACTTCATCTAGTTCCTCTTCTTCTTGATCTGGAGCTCTAAATCCTCCTCCGCCTCCACCACCAGCTGCTGCTTCTTCTGCTACTGGGGCTGCAGGAGTTACTGATTTACCTAGAACAAAGTCACTTAGGTGAGCTATTGTTATTTCAATGTAATCTTCTGCTTCATTTACAGTTCCAGATTCTTCTGACCAAGCAGACCCATTATAATAGAATACTGTAAGTTCTGTCTCTTCTATTCCTGCAGCAATTAGATCTGGTTGAACATAATTAAATTTAAGAGTGATATCTGAAATATTTCCTTCTACAGTTTGTCCAGTATTAATACTATAGAATTTGTAAGCTGATGTTGTTTGCCCTTCAATTTCAAAGTCTTCTGCAGGAGTTTCATCAAACTCAGCTACTAGGAAGAAACTGTTAGTTGCTGTTGAAAGATTCACTGTGATATTTGCGTTTGATAAATAATCATATGTTGTTTTGTTTGTTGTGAAGTCTATTGTGCTAAATGCATATTCTTCGGGTTCAAGTTTAGATATATAAAATCTTGATTTATTCTTTCCTCTGTTTCCTGCACTATCATTACATACAATTTCATATTCATACATCCCATAAGGAAGATTTAAATTTTTATAGTGTAATGTTCCTCCAGATGTGTCCATCCAAGTAAATGCTGAGGTTCTATTTCTATATCTGCAGCTAGTTACTTCATTTGTTGTTAGTGAGAATGTTGGAGTTGTATCTGTTGTGAATAATTCTGGACCTATAATTGTAATAATCGGTTCATCAATATCATTAACAGTTATTATTATGTCTTGTGTTGTGTTTTCAGTTCCATCTCCACAGGACAGCTCTATTGAATTATTTCCAAATTCTGATTGTAGTGGTGTATCTGTAATAACTCCAGTTGTTTCATTTATGTCAAACATAGAGGTGTTATCATAATAAGTTATGTTATCTCCATCTGAATCACTACAGTTTATATCATAAGTGTATTG
>CAZAKS010000001.1:0-27049 GCA_964485975.1 Candidatus Woesearchaeota archaeon | reverse complement strand
ACCAAATGAAGAAAATCAAAAAAAAATAAGAGAAGCAATTAGACAACAACATGGAATGGGTGGATTTGCAACTCTAAACCTACCCAAAATAGAAGAATTGTTACAAAAGGGTAATGTTGTAGGTGATGGCCTATATTCTTGGGATGAATATAAAATTTTAAAACAAAAATTTCCAGATATGAAAGTAATTGCTGTATATGCCCCACCTAAAGTGAGATATGAAAGATTATCAAAAAGACAACCAGACAAAAATGATCAAAATCTAAGAAATCACCATTTTTCAATTGAAGAAGCAAGATCAAGAGATCTTTCAGAAATTGAGAATAGTGATAAAGGAGGACCAATTGCAATGGCAGATTATTTACTAAACAATACTTCATCAATTGAGGACATAAAAAAAGAAACAAATCAAGTTATTGATAATATTGAAGGAACAGAAAAAGAATATAAAAGACCCACATGGGATGAATACTTCCTAGGAATAATGCAACAAGTAGCAAAAAGAGGAACCTGTGATAGGGGAAGAACTGGTTGTGTTATTGTAAAAGATAAGAGAATACTAGCAACTGGTTATGTTGGTTCTCCAAAAGGACTATCTCATTGTGATGAAGTTGGCCACCAAATAAAAAAGACAGTACATGAAAATGGAGAAGTATCACAACACTGTGTAAGAACAGCTCATTCAGAGATGAATGCTATTTGTAATGCAGCAAGACATGGAATAGCAGTAGATGGTGCAACAATGTATACAAAGTTTGAACCCTGTTCCGTATGTGCTAAATCAATTATAAACTCAGGAATAAAAAGAGTAGTTTGTGACAAAATGTATCATGCAGCAAAAGACACAAGAGAAATGTTTATACAGGCAGGTGTTGAACTTGTGGTATTAAATAAAGAACTAGAAAAATATGAAAACCAATAACTACAATAATTCATCATATTTTTTATAGGCACGATCAGTCATAACCCAAAAACTTTTCCTAGTAAAGTTTCTTCTAACATTCTTTACTAATTTTTTCCTTTCAAGATCTTTTAATAGACGAAGAATGAATTGTTTATCTCTAATCTCTATCTCAGAAATTCTATTTGCAGAAATAGAACTTGGGGCTTCATCATAAATAATTCTTAAAATATTTGATTGAATTCTTTCAATTCCATTATCACTAATCTTACTCATCTAAAAAAAGTATCAAAACTCCTTTAAATATTTTATGGCGCTATAACGCGAATCTCGCCCCCTCCCTATCAAAGGCGTCCGCCAGGTAAAACTTATAAACAAATATAACAAATAAATTAAAATGGATTTCAAAAAAGAAATAATAAAACTTCTAAAAAAAGAAATAAAGGGTTTCGACGACAAATTACTAGAAGTTCCACCAAATCCAGAAATGGGGGATTACGCATTACCTTGCTTCACTCTCTCAAAATCATACAAAAAAGATCCAAAGTCAATAGCAAAAGAGCTAAAGAATAAAATCAAACCACTCTCCCCAATAGAGAAAATACTCAATATTGGCCCATACCTTAACTTTTTTATTGACTTAAAGTTAAAGAATAAATCAATAATAGAAAAAATCCAAAAAGAAAAAAACAAATATGGTTCTCATAAAAAAAAGAAAAAGAAAGTAATGGTAGAATACTGCCAAGCAAACACCCACAAAGCATTTCATGTAGGTCACTTAAGGGGAACATCCTTAGGGGAGTCATTAGCTAGAATCTTAAAGTTCAATGGTTACCAAGTAATCCAAGCAAACTACCAAGGAGATACTGGGGCACATGTAGCAAAGTGGCTTTGGTATTATAAAAAATACTCAAATGGTACACCTCCAAAAGGAAAAGAAGGCCAATGGCTAGCAAAAATATATGTCAACTCAGTAAAAAAACTAAAAGATAAACCAGAACTAAAAGAAGAAGTAGAAAAAATAAACTATAACTTAGAACACAATAAAAGCAAGGAATTAAAATCCCTTTGGAAAAAATCAAGAAAATGGTCATTAGATGAATTCAATAGAATCTACAAAGAGCTAGATGCACATTTTGATCATTTCTTTTTTGAGAGGGAGATGGAAAAGAAGGGAAAAGAAATAGTTAACCAACTTCTAAAAGATAAAATAGCAAAAATCAGTGACGGAGCTACAATAGTAGAACTAGATAAATTGGGGGTTTGGGTACTATTAAGAAGAGATGGAACAATACTATATTCAGCAAAGGACTTAGCTCTTGCAGAAAAAAAATTCAATAAATTCAAAATAGATAATTCAGTATATATAGTCGGAAAAGCACAAGCACTACATTTCCAACAACTATTCAAGGTTTTACACTTAATGAAATTTAAACAAGCAAAAGATTCATTCCACCTTTCATTTGATGAGGTAAGATTGCCTTCTGGAAAGATGTCTTCAAGAACTGGAGTCAACATACTCTATTCAGATCTAAGAGATGAGTTATTAGATTATGCAACAAATGAAACAAAGTTAAGACATCCAGAATGGACAGCTAAAAAAATAAAAGAAACAGCAAAGGGAATAGCAATAACCTCCTTGAAGTTCAGTATGATCTTCCAAGATAACAATAAACCAATAATTTTTGACCAAAAACAAGCAATGGCATTTGAGGGAGATACAGGTCCATATATTTTATATTCTCATGCAAGGGCATGTTCAATACTAAAGAAAACAAAAGCTTCAACAAAAGCAAATTTAGCCCTATTGGATCAACCAGAGGAAACAAATCTACTTAATATATTAGGGATCTTCCCAGAAATAGTAGAAAAAGGGGCAAAAGAATACAAACCTTTCCACATAGCTAAATATGCAATAGAACTTTCTCATGCATTTAATAATTTTTATAATACTCATAAATGTATTACTGAAGATAAAGAGCTTACAAAGGCAAGGACCCTCTTAGTTAAGTCCACAAAGCAAGTTCTAGCAAATACATTAAATTTACTAGGTTTAAAAGCCCTAAAAGAGATGTGATAAGAACCATAATCTTTATATAATCTCCAAATTTCTTGAACATTGGTGATATAAATGCCAGTAGTAGGATTTAATTTTGATAAGTTCCATGTTGAACGAAAAAAACCATTAGAGGCCCCCTTAAATATAGATACTGGGATGAAGATTGTAGATATTAAACAAGAAGAAATTCCATTAAGTGGAGATCAAACCCAAACTGTAATGAAGGTGGATTATGAGTTTTCTGTAAGATATGCTCCAAAACAAGCAGAAATATTGATAGAAGGCCATTTGATGTTTTTAGAAGAAAAAGACAAATTAATAAAAATGATTGGAGAATGGAAAAAAACCAAAAAATTTGAACCTAAAGCCACCCAATTAATAATGAATAATGTTCTTTTAAGATGTAACATTAAGGCATTATTATTAGGTCAAGAGCTAGGTTTGCCACCACACATTAGATTACCAATGATCCAACCTGCAGACTCTGAGAAAACACCTTCAGAGAAAAAGGCAGAAGAGTATATTGGTTAATTATTTTTTATTTCTTTTTACTTTCTTTGTATAAAAAGACTCATTAAACATTCATTGGGCACTTATTCACTCATTATGCACATCTTAAACACATCCTGGACACATCCTATGCACTTAAACACATAAACTTTTTTATATTATTCACTCACATTAGCCTATTGAGGGTTACTAAATGGTTGATTCTAAAGAAGATGCAATAAAAGATGCTTTCTCGAGGGTAAAAGCCCATATTGCTACATTGGAACAGGAAGTAAAAGCTAATAGAGACTTCATAATAGAGCAAAATAAGCAACTTCTCACACTTATGACTCAACTTAAAGACCAAAATAGCCAAATTAGGGCTTTAGAAGACCTAAAACCCCAAAATTTACTGGATTCATCACTTAAAAATGAAGACTCCAGTGGAAATAAAGGGGTTTCATTAGATGGTTATTCACTTCCTGGTTATTCACTAGATGGTTATTCACTTAATATTCAAGAGCTCCAGGAGAACCTTCCAAGCATTCTTTCAAGACTTTCAAAGCAAGAATTCTTAACCTTCCTGACTATATATCAATTAGAAGAAGAGATTTCCAAGGTAACATACGACGACGTCGGACAAAACCTTAAAATAACCTCTGGTTGTGTAAGAACTTATGTTTCTGGATTGATTAAAAAAGGTCTTCCCGTGCTTAAATCTAAGTATAATAATAAAGTTATTATCTTATCTATTCCTCCTGAAATACGCTCACTTAATATTAAGAAGAAGCTTGTAAATACTTTCTATAACCTAGATCCTACTCAAAAAAAGCTAAATGATAGCTTCTAAACTCTCACTTTAGTAAAAATAAGCTTATTTTAGCTTTATTTTGTCTCTTTTTATTGTTTAAACACATCCTGGACACATCTTGTGCACTTATTCATTGCTTATGCACACCTATTCTAACTCTCACTTTTGCCTTTTTTAGCTTAAATTTGCTTATTTTAGAGTATTATTTCTTTATTTTATTGATTTTTACTTCTATCGTCGATAATTATTGTATATTTATTGTCAAGTTTTTGTCGTCTAACGTTTCAGTTGACGTTATACTAACGTAACTTGACAATCATTGACAAAAAATAAACAATCCAAAACATTAATAAATAAAAACAACACTCAATAAAGAATGGTCTGGTGGCTATTCAAAAAAAGAAGTGATAATCAGGTAGATCCTGAAGCAATTAAAAATTCATTTTCTAATATTAAACACGATATGAATCATATTTCTAGTTGGATAAACCACTTCAAAAGTACACATACTGATCACAATAAAAAACATGAAGAACATACAAATAATCACCAATCTCTTTTAGATAGAATTGAAAAACTAGAACAAATCTTAGCAGCTACTCCAATGCCAGAAAGAGTAGAAGAAATCGAAAGAGTAGAAGAAAAAGAAACTTCACAAGAAGAAAGCCCAATCATCCATATGTCTATAGCTGAAAGAAGAGCATGTAGAATTCTTGGTTCTTTACACAATGAAAAGGGAGACTGGGTAGCACTAAAGGCCTTAGCAATAGAGTTGTACCCCGAGAAGGATTATGAAAAATCAAGATCACAAATTTCTCAATTAGTAATAAAGTTAGAATTAGATGGATATATCTTAAAGAAAAGAATAGGTAAGTATGCTTATGTTTGTTTGAAACAAGATAAGAGGAAATATTTTCAAATAAAACCAACAAAAAAGGCAAAAAAATCTAAGAATTCTAATAAAAAAGAAGATGTTAATCAAGAAGAATTAGATTAAATCTCTTCAAAAGGATTCTTAATTTTCTTTATCTGTTCTGTACTCACTTGTGTATAAATTTGGGTTGTTGATATATCTGAATGTCCTAAAAGAACCTGAATTAACCTTATATCTACTCCTTCATTAAGGAGATGAGTAGCAAATGAATGCCTAAGATTATGACAAGATACTTTCTTCCTAATCTTCGCCTTCTTTGCAGCTTCTTTAACTATTAATTGAGGGAGTTTAACCCCAATATGTCCTTCCTTTTTCTCAAATAAATACTCAGAATCTCTTTTCCTAGAATCTAGATACTCATTAATCAACTTCAAAATAGAACTAGAAATAATTGTCTTTCTATCCTTATTTCCTTTCCCTGACTTAATATGGACTGTCTTTTCATCAAAATCAATATCTTCTACTTTCAAGGCAACAGCTTCAGAAACCCTTAACCCACTGGAAACCATTAACTCAAGTAAAATTCTATGCTTAATGTTTTTAATCGTTTCTAAAAGGTTTTTAATCTCCTTTTTAGACAAGGTAATTGGTATTTTCTTCTCAAATTTGGGTCTTTTGATTCTAGCTGTAATATCATTACCTAAAATCTCACCAAAAAAGAACTTCAATGAACTCAAGATTATATTTATTGTTCTAGATTTAATTTTTTTATCATACATTAAATATGCCTGATACCTCTTAACATCATCTTCAATAATTCTTGAAGGGTGCTTATTTACATAATCTAAAAAGTTCCTAACATGGAAGACATAAGTTTCAATAGTATTCTTACTCATCCCTCTAATTTTTAATTCCACCTCTAATTTATTCAAATAATCCATAACACTATACACTCCAAACTAATATATAAAACTTCCCTGAATGTATATTATATCTAGTCTTTAGAATTAAGCCCTGTAATGCTCAAATATAAAAGAATTACTTCTTTCACTATATTTGTACTAAAATACCTACTCTTTAGGCATCAATTTTATTATTTTTGTTAGTATTACTAATCCAGCTTTAGCATGAGTCTCAATAATTTCAATTCCAACAACTGCACCCTTCAAACCCCTTGAAATATTACTGAAATATCTTAATGATTCTCCTAAATCATTCAATTCTACTAAACTTAAATTCTGTTTAGTTAATATTTGTTCAAATTTACTTAAACTAAAAAACTTAGCATCTGATTCTTGAACATGATTTCCTAATTGTATTGCACTATACTGTGTTTGAATAGCAATAAGCTCATCTTTTAATTCAACTGAAAGAGTCCCAACCTGACTCTTTTCACTTCCACCCATACCAATAATTAAACCATTTACAACTCTCAAAAAGAAATTAGTATTTCCTGGTTTTCCAACTTCAGTTATTATTATCTCAACTGATAATCTCATAGATTCTAAAGATAACATTATAGGTTCATGATTTTTTGCAAAATTAGATTTATTAATAGATCTTAAATATTCAATAGATCCTTGGATTCTCCATATAGCATTTATAACTGTTGAATTCCCAGAACCTTTAACTTCCTCATAGAACTCAGCAAAATTCCTCTCTAAGGTTGCTAATTCTACTGCAAATAAACCAAAATCAATATTCATAATATTTCAATACCTTTTTTCCTTATAAATATTCTGTAAATTGATTGTTTATCACATAAAAGTTTATTAAATCCTTTGTGATTTTATAGGATATGGAATCAATGAGAGATAGGCTTGAAAAGCTGAAAAACAGCCCTTGGAGAGTACCTAATCCTGTAGATAAAGATGTTACAGGTATGCATAAACCAGTAACTCCTGAGTCTGTTTTCATGAAAAAGCTTGATAAGGCAATGTCTAATATTGAGCAAATAAGAAAGAAGATCCTAGCAGATTCTGACTCTTATCTATCTTTATTCTATGAACTAAGAAAAGCAGAAAAAGAGTTCTTAGAAATACTTAATGAGAAAGAAGAAAAAGAGCTAATTCTACCTGAACACTATTTGAATAAAATAGAAGATACTAAAAATAAAATAAGAAATATTAAGAAATGATCAAAAGTTTTTGATTATAAAACATTTAAGAATTGCTTAAATCTTTTTGTTGTAAATATCTTTGAATATTTTAATAAATGCTTTTTTGAAAAGCTTGTACTCTTCTACTCCTTTTTCTGTTAAATCATAGATTTTCTTCCTTCCTGCCTTCTTTCTCGTCAGTAATTTCTTTTTTCTAAGATATTTCAAAGTAGGATATATAGTTCCAGGTGTTAGTTTTGAACCTTTTTTCTTTCCTATATTTTCAGCTAGTTCATCCCCACAGAGTCTCTTTCTCTTCAGTTCATGAAGTATTTGAAAGGCTAAGAATCCCCTCAATGAGAGGACTCTCGGTGTCTTGGTTGCCATACTTATTTTGTGTAAAATATCTTTTTAAAATTATATATTGTATAAACTATATATTGTATCTAAAATATATTTGTTGATCTATATATAGAATGTTAGATATATTGCTTATTCAATAAATAAAACTTTTAATTTTTGATAAAAAGTATTAGATTTAATAAGAATTAAAAGATTTAAGCAAAAACTAAAGATTTTCCTTTTTCAAAACTTTATCCAACAACACCAATTCTTCATAAATTCCTTCAATAAAATTATAATTTCTTGCTTCATTTATATCTACCCAAGCATATTCACTTAACTCACTAGATAATTTAACACTTCCTTCCATATGGTCAGCATACAAACTAACTACTACAACTGGAACATTATCCTTCCTAATAAATGTAAGATTAGTAAGATATTTGATATTACTTATCAACAAACCCACCTCTTCCATTATCTCTCTTCTTAATGCATCTTCAAATACATTATACCATTGTTTCTCTGTTTTAGTCGGCCTATTAATATAATCACTAGTTTCAATTTTACCACCAGGAATAGTCCATTTGTCAGCAAAGAAATCTTCATTAGCTGCCCTTTTAGTGATCAAGAACTTTCCATCTTTTACAACCACTCCAGTAACTGCAACATAATGGGCATGTTTTGGATTCATATTATTTTCAAATTAAATGAATTATAAAAGAATTTTGTTTTTATATTAACTACTTCCACCCATCCAAGTAGGTAACATTGGAGCCAAAAAAGGCCAAATATATGGTGAAATAGCAACTAAAAGACCCAATCCAAAACTATGAAGCCAGGTCTCATGCATTCCAGCCCCTCTAGCACCCTTAAACAATCCAGAGTGTACATGTACATAAATAGCTGAAATCAATCCAAGAATCAACCTTATTACAATAACATTACCAAAAAATCCATTCTGCAAAGAAGGTATCATAGATAGGACTAAAGTATAATTCATAGATAAGAATACAAATACAATAACCCAAATAAAAGCAGTTGCTCCATGGCTTATAACTGAGCTAGCAGAACCGGTCTCATCTTTAATCATCATGATTAAATTAATAATACCAATTATAATACCCATAACAAGGGCAGGCATGATCATCAATGAACCCATTTCTAAAGCCATACTCCAATACACGACATAAAACTTTATAAACTTTTTTGTTATGATAAATCAAATGGATAAACTGGCATTAGATCAAGCAATTTTGGAATTTGTAAAACTTGCAAATATGAAAAAAGCAATTTTACAAGACCAAATTAGTAAAGTTAATAGTAGTATTAAGTCTGTCAATCTTCTAAAAAGAAGGGGAATAACTTCTACACATATTGATGAGGCCTGCCAAATAATAGAAGCAAATATTCAAGAAAGCAGAAGTGAAGAAGTGGCTGGTGAAATAGAAGTTATTAATGAAGAAGAAGAAGAAAAACTACTGGCAATAAGAAAAGCAGGAAGAGATTAATCACTTCTTTCTAAATCTTTTTTCTCAATTTTCATAAATACAATTACCAATACAGAAACAAGTATTGTAGTAATTAATACTGTTGGTGCAAATATAGACAAAATCTCATTGTTTGGAAATACACCAATTTCTACAGCCAATAATAAAATAATCAAAGTCTCTACATCTAAACTAAGCATAGTACTCCCTACCAATGCAGGAGCTTTAATCTTATTTGCCTTACAAATAAAGTAAGTAACAACAAACTTAGGAATTAATGATAGAGCTAAAAATATCAAAGCAACACCGAAGTTAGCAATAATCCCCATCTCTCCCCATAATTGTAATTCTAGTCCAAACCAAGCAAAGAATAAAGGAATAAACAATCCCATTGAAACAGCTTTAAACTTATCCATAAAACTCTTTGAAGTTGCAAAATGAGCTCTAGAAATAACAATACCTGCTAGGAAAGCTCCTAAAATATTTGAAAAACCCAATGTTTCAGTTAAGAAAGCCAAAACTAAAATCAAAACAAATGTAAGAGTAAATTGAATCTCTTCACTCTCCAACAACACCATATATCTCCCTAATCTTGATACTAAGAAGAATAATACTAAAAATAAACCAATAAATGCCAACACACCCAATAATTTATATGCTATAGTTGAAAATTCTGGAGAAAAGAACAAAGTCAAAACAGTTAACATACTCAAACCAGCAATAACATTTATCACTGCACCATTCAAAACAGTTTGTCCAAATTCAGTATTTAACAATTTCTTAGAAAGTAAGATCTTTGCTGGAACCCCCAAATCAACAACAGCAAAAGCCAAGGCAATAAATAGAACTTGTAAAAAGGTATATTCTTTTCCAGATAACCAAGGCATTAAAGGACTCATTAAAAATGCAAAAATTACAAAAAAAGTGACAACTAAGACACCAATACCTAAGAACATTGCTTTTTTATTTTTGTAAAGAGCACTAGCATCTTGTTCTTTTAATCCTGCTAAAAATAAAATAAGAATAGCACCTATAATAGCAAAATCTTCAATAGCATGAGGAGAGATCCAATTTAATAAAGAAGGTCCAAGTAATAAACCTGCAATTAAATAACCTACAACAGCATCTAGTTTAATTCTCTCAAAAAGTTCACCAAAAATAACAGAAACCCCAAGTAGAACAAATAAAGATAATATCACATTGCTTATTGCTACTGCTTCACTCATTTTAAACTACCTACAATATTTCTAACATGAACCACACCTACAATTTTATTCCCCTTAACAACAGGAACAGCCCTTAATCTCATTTTATACAACAAGTAAGAAACCTTTTCAATGGGTGTAGAAGGAGTAACAAAATAAATATCTGTTTTCATCAAATCACTTGCATGTTTAGCAGTAAATCCCCTATCATAACCTGCACCCATAAAACCTACAACATCTTGTGAAGAAATATCATCTTGAGAAACTGCAAGTTTTAATAAAGTAAATTCATCAATCAGACCTACAATTTTATTTTTCCCTCTTATAACAATTAAACTATCTTCACCAGTCTTCAACTTATTAATTACTTTTTTAACACTATCATGCTCTTTTATTTTGTTAGCTTTATCCATAATATCTTTAGCATAAATTCCTTTAATGTACCATTCTTCTCTCAATAAATTATTAAGAAATCTATCTGACATATGGCCAAAGTCCTTACCAACTTCCTCAAACTCTTTTAAGGCATCACCAAACAGTTTATCTGTAGTTTTGTCAACTTGTTTACTAATGGTTTTACCTGTTTTATAGAGGGCATCTTCTACATCTTTAGTGCCATCAACAATTGTTTTTTCAGATCGATTAAAAATTTTATCAAAAAATCCCCTTTTTCCCATAAACAATATAGAACAAAATATATATTTAAATTTAACTATAAAAAGAGAATCTCTCTTCTTCACAAATTATTCCAATTAAAGCATTAGGATTTACTTCTTTGGAACCCATCAAGTTATCTAAATCTTGCTCAGAAGCCAAGCATTGTTTGTAAGGATGTGAATGTAAACTAATCAAAACCTCTTCAGGACAACCCTCTGAAACCACTTGATTAAAAGATTGGGAGTGAATAATAGGTTTTAACACTTCAGTAACATAATAATCTCCATCATAATAACCAAATAAACACATTTTAGTTTCAACACTTAAATCTTCATTGTAAACTTCTAAAACTTCCTCATAAGTATTATTTAAAAAAACAACAACAAACTCACCAGTATCAATAGAATCACCTTCAATTTTATCACTTTCAATCATACTTGCTAATATTGTTCCAACACCAAAACTTGTTAACATGTAGCTAAGAACAAGCAAAATAAGAAAAATAGCACCTCCTGTTACTAAAACCTTCTTTAGCTTACTATCTTCATATTCTTCCTCTTCCATATTAAAAAAATATTCTTTATATTTTAAATAACCTCCTAAATAATAAAAAACAATATAACTGGAATCAACAAACAACCCATCATATGATTTCTTCCAATATTTTTCAAATTAGGGATCAAACCCACAGCTGTACTCACAATTAAAACTAAACTCCCTAAAAACCCAGTTAAGACAAAAACCAAAACACAAATCATAATTATAATTCCAATGCAAAGTTTCTTGTAATCAACTCTTTCCAATATCTTTGAGAATATCTTTGATAACTTACAAGCTAAAATCGTTGCAACTCCACCCACAATTAAAGCCACAGATAAAAAAATTAAAAAATCATTAAAAGAAACATCAATAATCTTAGAAACAACCACAACAGCACCATTTCTAGCCTTATCTAACACATAAAAAGTAACTAATGATAAAACCATGTTTACAGTACTCAAACCACCTACTAAAATTAAAAATCCTCTTTCAGTTAAATTAACAAACTGAGAACCAATAATTGCAGCCTGAGCAGGACCCATTCCAGGCATAAAACTACAAATCCAACCAGTAACAAAAGCACTACCAATAGCCTTACCTTTTCCAATACTCTCAACATCATTAAATTCTTGTTTAGGTATCTGTACTTTATCTTTCAAACTTACCAACAACATACTAATACCAAACAATCCAGAAAACAAAGGAAATAACCCTTCTTTTAATGGCTGATTCAAAACCGCAAACCCGAGAGCACCAGAAAGTAAAAATAAAGTCAAAGCCCACAATCTCTTTTTATCTTTTAATATTAAAAAAGCAGAAACCAAAATTAAAAAATAACCAATATATGCCTTTATCACAGGATAGATTATTTCTACAATCTTTAACAAAAGAGGAATAAACATTAATGATACAATTAAACCACCTAAAGAACCAATAACTGTTAATATTACTGCTTCAAATCCTTTCCCTTCTAATAATAATCTATGTCCGGGTAATATTGAAAGTGCAGTATCTGGATCTGGTGCACCTAAAAATACAGAAGGAATAGTATCCAAAAAAGAATGAGTTATTGCCATTGAAATAATAATCACACAAACAATCAAAGGAGATACCAAATCCAATAAATAAACAGACAAACTAAGCAATAGAACAGAGATTAAATTAACATGTATTCCAGGAATTAACCCTGTAACTATACCTAAACTAATTCCTAACAAAGTAGCTAATATAATTTCAAAAAATATCATTCTAAAATCCTCTCAGCAATAATTTCATATTCTCCTTCATATTCAGTAAGAGTTCCTTGAACACCTACTTCCTCTTCTAAATAGATCTTTTCTTCAGTAAATACAACAACTTTAATTTTACCAGAATCATCTTCTAAATCAAACATAGTTATTTTAGAACTCTCCCTTATCCCACTAACTCTCCCTTCAACAAAAATAGATCCATCTAAATAGCTATCATCAATTATTCCAATATCAATTCTTTCTCTAAGAAAGAAACATAATATCAAAAGAAACAAAACCCCTACAAAAGAAGTAATCCAAGCAATTCTTAGTAAAACCTTCTCTTTCATGATAAGATAGTAGAATTTCAATTTAAGAAGCTAAACCACCAAATCCTGAAAGATTTCCAATAAATTTATAAAATTGACAAGCAATATATATTTATGAAAAAGTTGGTGTTTATCTCGCTTGTTATATTCTTATTATCTTGCTCTATAGTTTATGCTGGAATATTTGAATTTATAACTGGAGATGGAACAAGAAATCCTCCAAGTATTGCTGGAAGTTGTGGGGATGGGGTTTGTAATATTAAAGAAAAAATCTTAGATAGTTGTTCAGAAGACTGTTCCACAACTGAAAGTACAACTTCAACAACAAAGACAACTACTAAAAGGGGGTGTGGGGATGGAAAATGTAGTTTTAGAGAAAAAATTGGAAAATGTGATAAAGACTGTTCTCCAGAAAAATATAGGGCTGAACAATTAACTAAATATCTTGATACTTGTGGCATAATTGAAGATCCAAACTGTCTAGTTAGAATGCCTCCTCCTGAAAGATGTTATGATCCTAACACTTGTATTTCTGAAGATCATATTGTATTTTGTGAATTTGATGCTGAATGTCCTGGAGATGGAAGAATGGTTTGTCAAGGAAATACTTGTGCTTTAAATATGAATAATAAACAAAACTTATTAACAATACAGAGAGAATCAATTCTAATTCAAGAACCTACTCAAGTTACTCCTCCCTCTAAACCTGAATGCGATGATGGTTACGATAATGATGGAGATGGTAAAATTGATTATAATAATGGAAATGGTGGTTGGTGTGATATTGACCAAGATGGTAAAATTTCTTCTAAGGCCAGGGCAAATCATATTGAAAGTGGGACTTATGTATCAACAGAATATTATAATGAACAAACAATTAAAAAAGAAGGATGGAAAAGTTGTTTAGATTATTTTGGTGGTTCAATTGGAGAGGCCACATGGTATGACTATGATTCAGATTGTAAAAGCATGGATACACAAGATGAAGAAATCATTCGTTGTACTGGAGTTAATGGATGGGTAGATTTTGATTGTCCTCTTGATAAACCAATTTGTGTAAATGGCAAATGCGAAGATTGTTATGATCCAGATTATGGTTCACCTGAAGAATCTAGCACAATTGTACAAGTAACTGCATAGGGGGTTCAGAATGGTATTGAGGGATGTTTTGAGAATAGTCATCCATTTTATGTGGGGTTTTATGGTGAAAAAATGGGGGAATCAACTTGTGATTATGTAGACACATCAGCACACAATTATGATTTTTTTGGAGATTATCTTTGTTATGAAAATGATCAGGAACTTTGTGTTCTTGGGGAATGTAGGGGTCATTGTCAAGGCGATTTTGAATGTGCAGAAAATGAATTTTGTTTAGAGAGTTTAGGATATTGTATTGATACTTTCTATGGCCTTTTTACATGGATGCAAGACAAAGGATATGAGCCGGATTTTATTGATACTTATATTGATGGAATGAAAGATGAAATGGGGTTTGCATACCTAGCTTGGTATGATATATTAATGAAACTAAACTTTAATAATCCCAACCAAAGAATGAGAGCATTTAAATCTGAAGAGACAATGAAAGTTAATATAAATTACATCAAAGATCCAGATTCAATTTTGGACTATCCAATTTGGGACCATATGGCTATAGAAGATTTCCAAAATAACTTAAACATTGCTTATGGAAGAGATCCAAATAATCCCTTTTTCATTGTAACTAGAAATATAATAGAAGAAGAATACGAAGATATTTTTTCATGTGAACTTTGTGAGATCACAGAAATGGCTTACACTCCCTCTGCTCCACCCTATATAGAACCAGGTTATTGGTCTTTACCATATTTTAAACCTGATGGGACCCAAGCTTCAACAGGATATGTTTATTTTGTTGATTCAATAAAATATTTTTCTGGACCAGGCACAACCCTTTATACAAATGGAGAGGAATATTTTTATGGAGATTTGGATGAATATAACCACCCCGTATGCAAATCTGAAGATTTGAATATAGATATTTACATTTCTGTACTGGATGAGTCTACTGTTTTATCTCCATTAGCAAGACCTAATGGGCAAGATGGATGCAATGTAGTACTTAGAGATCCTTCCTACACTTTTGATGCTAGATATTTTCACGAAATAGGCCACACTCTTGGAATTACTCACCCTTATGTACTTGACTATACAGGTGGCAGCGATGATTATACTTATTTTTTGCTTCCAGAATCCCTTATGATACAGAACCCTTATCGAAATAGATTGGGACTCGTTTCGAAATTTTCTCCAATAGAATATTATAGTATGGAGCCCCTTGGAGGCTATGAAAATTTTGAAGCAGTTGTAAAAGACTATAATGCCAATGCAGTTTATAGAGACTATGTTTTGTTAAATTCTGAAGAGTTATAATAAAACCAAGAAATATTGTGGTCTCACCAATAAATTTATAAAAATACACTCCATTTCAACATCTATGGATAATACAGAAAGATTCAATTTAATCAAAAGAAACACACAAGAGATAGTTTCAGAAAAAGAATTAAAGGATCTACTCAAAAAGAAAAAAACTCCAGTAGTTTATCTAGGAACTACTCCAACTGGAAGACCCCATGTTGGATATTTTATGTGGTTTATAAAAATGAGAGATTTTCTTAAAGCTGGATTAAAAGTTAAATTACTACTTGCAGATCTACATGCTGCTTTAGATAATACTCCTTGGGATGTTTTAGAACATAGATATAACTACTATGATGATGTAATAAGGTTAGCATTTAAATCAATAGGTGTAGATGCAAAAAACTTTGAAACAATAAAAGGATCTTCTTTTCAATTAAATAAAAATTATGTTTTAGACTTGTTTAAACTAGCTTCATACACAAGTATTAATGATTGTAAAAGGGCCGGAGCAGAGGTAGTTAAATTTGGGAAAAATCCTAAGCTTTCAGGACTAATTTACCCATTAATGCAAGCACTTGATGAAGAATATCTAAAAGTAGATATGCAATATGGTGGAGTAGATCAAAGGAAAATATTTATGTTAGCAAGAGAGAGATTACCCTCAATAGGCTATAAACCTAGGATAGAAATAATGACGCCTATAATCCCCGGATTACAAGGGGTAAAAATGTCGGCTTCAGATTTTAAGTCAAAAATAGATTTATTGGATTCACCTGAAGATGTAAAAACTAAATTAAACAAAGCACACTGTCCAGCTGGTGAAGTAAAGGATAATGGAGTTTTAAGTTTCTTAAGATATGTTGTTTTTGTTTTAAAAGAAGACAAAAATGAAACTTTTATAATAGAAAGACCTGAAAAATTTGGGGGGAATGTAGAATACAAATCTTACAGTGCTCTAGATAAAGATTATGTTGCTAAAAAACTACATCCTATGGATCTAAAAAATGCCCTTGCTAATGAAATAAATATACTTTTAGAACCAATAAGAAAAGGATTCAAAAATAAGGCATTAATTAAAAAAGCATACCCTTAAAAACCATTTATTTTTCTTAAATTCTATGATATTACTACCCTATTCAGATGGAGAACATTCAGCTTGTGAAAAGGCTCCAAAATCTATTCTAGATCAATTTAATGGGATCTATAGTAATGAAAGTTTTAAGAAAATAAGTCCACCAAAAGCACAAGAAGCACCCCTAGATTCAATACCTTCAGATAAGATTTACATTGGAGGAGACCATACAGTATCTTATCATATTCTAAAACAAAATCCAACAGAAGGATTAGTAATATTTGATGCTCATCCAGATGTCTTCCAACAATTTGATGATCCCACACATTTAGATTGGTTAAAGTTTATAGTAGAAGAGAATATAATTTCTCCAAATAATATTTTTGTTATAGGAATAAGAAATCCTCATCCAACTGAAATTAGCTATTTCAAAGAAAAAGGAATAACATATCTTACTTGTAAAGGAATAAAACTCCAAGAATCTTGTGATGCAATTATGGAAAAATTAAGAAAACTAAAATCTTTCCATATTTCAATAGATCTGGATGTTTTAGATCCTGCATTTGCACCAGGAGTATCATACCCAGAACCAGCAGGATTAAGCACAAGACAATTATTATACTACTTACAAAGATTAAGAAATCTAAATAACTTAAACTCTCTAGATCTAGTAGAAGTCAATCCTGATAAGGATATCAATAACATCACTTCAAAAATAGCAGCCAAAATCATAGCAGAATTCTTATAAATATCAATATATTCCTCTAAACCATGAGAACCTTCATAGCAATAGATCTACCTAAAGAAGTAAAAGATTACCTATTCAAACTCCCCAAGAAAATCAAAGGGGCTAAAGTAAAATGGACTTCAAAAAAGAATCTCCATATAACTATGCAATTCTTAGGAGAAATGCCTGAAGAAAAAGTAGATAAAATAAAAGAAGTAATAAAGACAATAAAATTCAAACCATTTAAAGTAAAATTATCTCAAATTGGTTTCTTTCCAAATGAAAAAACTCCAAAAATTATATGGTTGGGTGTAGAACCCAAAGAAGAAGTCTATCAATTAGCACAAACTATAGATGCAGAACTATTGGCTTTTTCAAAAGAACAAAGATTTGAAACCCATATAACTCTTGGAAGAATGAAAGGGATAAAGAAAAAAGATGATTTCCATAATTCAATAAAGGAATTAGAAATAGAACCAATAGAGTTTGAAATAAATTCTTTTACATTATACAAATCTGTATTAAAAAGAGAGGGACCACAATACTATCCAATTGAAAATGTTGAAATGTCCTAAGTGTTTAAAAAAAGTCAAAGGAGACCCCTGGACTGGTTTATATTTCTGTGAATCTTGTGGTTATCAAGGCACCCTAGTAGTAGAAGAAGACTAATACTCTTCTTCAACAGCTTTCTTTATGGCTTCAGCCTTTTTCTTACCCACAAGATCAACATCTTTTAATTCATCAGCAGAAGCATTAACAATTCCTTTAACAGATCTAAACTCATTTAATAAGTTCTTAGCTAAAGCTCCACCAACCCCTGGCAAAGAACCAACAATAAACTCTTTTTGCTCTTTAGGTGTTAAAGGTTTTCTTTCTCCTCTAATGGCAAATTCTTTGTTAACTTTATCCTGCTCTCTTTTAGCAGCAACAAGCAAGAACTCGGCAGTATCTCTAGAATCTTTTGTATAAATAATTGGGATTTTCATATCTATTGCAATATAAGCCAACATTCCCCTTATTGCATTTGGATGAACTTTTCTAACTGAGTAGATATCATCAGTTCCTTCAATAATTAGAATAGGTTTAGAAAATTGTTTCATAGCTTTAACTTGATCTAACACCCTTTTATCAATAATCGATGCAACAAAATCACTAACTTCTTTCCTTTCAATAACACAGTCTTCACTAATTAAAAAATCTCCCACATCTAAGTTTTGCATTTTTACATCTACATTCAAATCAACTAATCTTTTCATAATCCCTGAACCTTTCTCCCTTGAATCAGCATAAATCTTAATCTTCCCACCATAATCAGCAACAGACTTTTGTTTTTGTGTGCTTAAACTTAATTTAGATTTTAAACCCCCTAAAATCCTATGCATTCTATTCTCTTTATGATAAGCAGTCCATCTATAAGCTTCATCTCTAGTTCCTTTTGTAACTAAAACCTTAACTTTTCCCTCACTCATCCTTCCGGTCCTACCTCTCCTTTGAACTGTCCTAATAGCAGAAGGAATAGGTTCATAAAATAGAACTAAATCAACAGAAGGAATATCTAAACCCTCTTCAGAAACAGAAGTTCCAACTAAAATATTATATACTCCCTCTTTAAAATCTTGGATTATTTGTATTTGCTCTTTTTGAGTCAAACCAGTTCCCTTTTTCTTCATTTGTCCAACAAACAACTTTGCATTTACATCATCAAGCTCATTCAATTGCTTAACTAAGAAATTAGCAGAATCTCTATATTGATTAAATATTAAAATCTTAACTCCTTCTTTCAATTCCTGTTTAACAATATTGACTAGTTTCTTTAACTTTGGATGTTCAACATTATCTCCATCCATTAAATTCAATTTTGCATAAGCTGACTTAAAATTAACATCTTGTACTAAGTTCTTAGTAGACTTTGCCTTTCCTACTTCAGCTTCCTTATACAATTTCTTAAAATATTCCATAGAAGCCATGACACCTTGGGTTTCTAATAATTCCAAAGCATGCTGAACTTTTATTGCTTCAGCCACCAAAGCAATTGATTGCCAAATCAGCTGGTCTCTTTCACCTCTAGCAACTCTTCTTTGTAAATCTCTTTGAGTATCTAATAGTTTTTTCTTACTAATCATACTAATAGCACCAAGAACATTAAACTCTTTCAATAATCTCAATTTAGACTTAAAACAATCAGTTAAATATTTTTGAACTTGTTTAAAGTCTTCAGGAAAATCAATAAGAACATATTCTACTTTAGTTTCTTGTACATAAGGTTTCAAATCCTCATCTTTATCAGTTCTTACTTCCACATCTTCAACAAAAAGATTTTTTGAAACTTCATTAATAGTAACCAAATCACTTCCAGGAGAAGCTGTCAAACCTACAATTCTTGGAAAGTTCCCCATTTTATTATAGTGTTTAGCCAACCAAACATAATCATAATCACCAGTTGCTCTGTGACATTCATCAAAAACAACCAAAGATACCTCTCTCAGATTAATCCTTTTGTTAATCACATCATTTGTAAATCCTTGAGGGGTAGAAACAATAACTCTGGAATCTTTCCATAATTCACCCCTTTGCTCTGGCTTCATCTCACCAGTAAACAAATTTACATCTTCAATATTTGTACTATCTTTAAACTCATTAACAATTTGAGCAGCAAGAGGTTTTGTAGGAGTTAAAAAAACAATTTTAGAATCTTTAAAATTATTCAATCTATGTACAGCAACCAGAATAGCCAGTTTGGTCTTTCCTCTCCCTGTAGGTAAAACAACTAAAGTATTGGCTCTAGTACAAGTGTTAAATATGTTCTCTTGGTATAATCTGGGCTTAAATCCTTTAATTTCATACATTTTATCTAAAAACTATCTTTTGCTTTATAAGCTCTGCGTGCATATGCCCTGTCACAACCTTTAAAAACAGAACCAATTTTTAATAATTCTATGGTTGTATTTATACTTGGGATAATAGATATTATAGCAGGAGTTTCGCTATTTTTTGCTAGATGGGACTTTCTAACTCAAGTTTGTTGGTTTGCAACAGCCTTTATCGCAATAAAATCTATTGCATTCATTAAATCCTTTGCAAGCATTGTAGATCTAATAGTTGTAGTTATAACAATTCTGGCACTAACTGGAGTATTTTATAATTGGATAACTTATGTGGGAATTGTATGGCTTCTACAGAAAGGAATTGGTAGTTTTTTCTAAGGGCAGAATAAGTTTAAGAGACTTTTATTAAATATTCTGGCTTTTAAAACCAATTGAATGAACTCAAATTCCAAATTTCTCATAGATCCAGATTTCTCTAAAATGTTCATAACTGTCTCTTGTTTATTTTTTATATCTAATATGTCTTCAATTTTTTTACAAGAATACCTTGAATTCATTATTTTCTTAGCAATCTCTTCCCCAGAGATCAATGCATAATATATACCTTCTCCAGTGAATCCAGAAGTAAATCCTGCAGCATCACCAACTAAAAAAGTATTCTTAAATTTATAACCTTTAAAATCATAATTTATTGGGTGAGATTGAAACTCTCCCTTACTCACATCAATTTTATTACTCTTTAACCATTTATGAAAATTCAACTTTAATTTCTTTGCAGACAAGTATCTTGAATCACACCCACAACCAACTGAAACATAATTAGAATGAGGGAATATCCATGCGTAACCAACATCAAATAATTTTGAATCAAATATAAGCTCTAGCTCTTTTAATTTCTTATTTTTTATAATATATTGCATAGCAGTAACCACTCTTTCAGTTTTCAAACCCAAATACCCTCTAACAATAGAGTTAGAACCATCTGCACCAACCAAATATTTGAATTCTATTTTTTCTCCATCTTCTAAAATAATGTGATTTTTTTCTAATTTAGTAACTCTAACTCCAGTTCTAACTTCAATATTTGTATTTTTCAATCTTCTTAACTGCCACTGCCCCATTCTTTGCCTATCAATTGTATAAACAAATGGTTTTGACATTTCCATCTTTGTTTCTTGCAGAGGCATCCTAACTTTAATAGATTTGAACTTATAATCTAATAATTTAGGGGGCAAGTTCAAATACTCTAAATCATGTCCAGTCAATCCTCCTGCACACACCTTGGGGCCAATAACTTCTTTTTGATCCAATAACAAAACTTTCTTTTTAGATTTAGATAGGGTTTGGGCACAATTAAGTCCCCCAGGGCCAGCACCTATAATAACAACATCATACTTCATTTGTCTTCTACATACCTCTTCACAAAAAAGATAATAGCAGCAGTCAAAGCTAAAACAACACTAACAATTAACAAAGGCATAAAGTCCAAGAAATGAACTAAGATTGCAATTGCAGCTATAAATACTGCACTAAAAACATATAAGACTCTTGAACCATTCCAAACTTTTCCTCCATCAAACTGGAAAAATGGAATCATATTAAAAACAGCAAGCCAAGTATTGACCATAATCATCTTAGTAAACATACCTTGTGCATTTAACAATCCAAATACAATCATTAAAACAACACAAGTCATTGGTCCAGCCAAAGCAATCTTTGCTTCATCATAACCAGTAACATTAACAAACTTTCTACCTAACCTCTTAGATCTTTTAATCAGTAAATCATAATTTGTTAAACCTAACCAAAATAAGTGACCATTGGTAACTAATGTAACAATAATAGAAAGGAAGATTCCAATTGGAACAGATTTAATTGTAATCTCTCTACCAAAGAATTTAAAGGTTTTAGGCAAATCTTTTTCTTTTTTCAACATAATACCCCGCCAAAGCCCCCAATGAAAAGTATCCACACCCCAAATTTTAAACTCTGTAATAAATCCATTCATCTTAGCAACAGTTTTCTGTGCCCATTGATATAAGAATAATGAAATAGCAACCATAATTGTAACTATCAGCAAATTTAACAACCAAGCACCCAAAACAAACTCATCAGCACCATCATTAAATCCTAAAGCAAAACCTACAACTAGAACGATTATAATAAAATGAATCCATTCTTTTTTAGTAAACATAAAACTAATAGAACTATAGAACTATTTATATTTTTTTATTTCTTCTATAATGCCTTCTTCATGACCTGCACCAACAACAGCTATAATCTGAGACTCTGGAAACTTATTCATAAGCTTGTGTAATCTCTTCCCCATAATCTTATTCCTATCTGAAATTAACACTTTATAGACACTAGGATACCTATTTTCAACACTTTTTATCATTTTCTCAATTAATTTATCAGAAGGAACCTTTCTCAAATCAAATTTTTCAATATCTCCCTTTCCCATTAAACCTTTTAAAATATCCCAAACAAATCTAAATTTTTCTTTAAATGTGATGGTTTTCATCAATTTTTTAATTGTAATATTAATCTCTTGATCAATCAATACTATTTTTGATCCTACCATTGCAGCAGCTTTAACTGCAATCTTCATCTCCCCTCCAGGTTTAGTACCTACCATCTTTCCTAATTTCTCTTCTAACCATTGACCAAACATCACAAATAAAAAACCAGAAATACCCAATCCTTTGAGATCTTTTAGTTTTATCTTTCTCTTTTTATTGCTCATCAAACCAATCAATCTATTTTTATCTAACTCCAAGGCAACAAATTCTGGTTTGTTCTCCAAGATTTCTTTTTTAACTTCCTTAATACTAGATACTGCAATATGGGATGTTCCAACAATCTTAAGGTTTTTATAATCCACCATTAGAGAAAAGAAAAGTATTTAAAGGCTTAAAAGATTTACTATAATATTCAATTGGAGGGAGAGACAATGGCCTTAAAAATAAAGAATATAACAGATCTTTACAATGTTCAAGTTTTTACAGATGAAGGACATTATTTTGGTGATATAGAAGAAGCAGTTCTAACAAATAATAAAATTTCAGGTTGGAGGATAAGAGCTACAAGAGAGTCCTTCCTATCAAGAATTCTTGGTGGAGCAAAAGGTGTTATTGTACCTCATCAGTTAGTTAAAGCAATTGGAGATATTGTTATTATTTCAAAATCAGCTGTTCCTTCATACGAAGAAGAAGCTGGTGAAGAATAATTTTCTTTTTAATTATTTATATCGATAGATTTAAATACTAAAATAGAGTATAAAGTTAAATAATGAGTGAGACAATTTTAGGAGCCGCTGTAGAGTTTTTAGAGGAGTTTGGTTTTTTTGATGTAATCTTACCCTTCTTACTTGTATTTACTGTAGTTTTTGGTATTCTTGAAAAAACAAGAGTCTTTGGTACTTATGATGGGGCTCCAAAAAAGAATATAAACTCAATGGTTGCCTTTGTAATTGCTTTCTTTGTTGTTGCAGCAAAAGAAATAGTTGACGCAATGAAGGAATCATTACCTATAGTTGCATTACTACTTATTGCAATAGTATCTTTCTTAATGTTAGTTGGATCTTTTGCATCTGGCAAGGAAGAATTTGATTTCCTAAATTCATTTGCAAGTTGGAAACTTCCATTAGCAGGTATTTTTGGACTTTCAATCTTCTTAATTTTCCTACATTCATTTGGTTGGTTAACACCAATTACAGATTATTTGTTTGGTGATGGAGTAGTAATCTTTATATTGGTAGCAGTTATACTAGTTATAGGTGGAATAATTGCCTTTGTAGTTGGAGGAAGAGATTTAGCTGAGGAATAAGATGGTAGTTGAACAATTTAACTTCGATGCCTTTATGGGCACACTGGAATCAATAGGCTTCTACTCAGTAGCTTTGCCATTCTTACTTGTATTTACAATCATATTTGCTATGCTTGAAAAGATAAAACTTTTCGGAGCTCAAAGTAAAAGATTCAATCTATTAATTGCATTAGTAATGGCTTTCTTAGTAATAAGAGTTCAATCTCTTGTAGAAACAATGAACACATTTTTACCTCAAGTTTCATTCCTAGCTTTAATATTTATTATGTTCCTTTTACTTTTAGGTATATTAATAGGACCAACTGAAAATGGGTGGAGTGGAATACCTTTATTTTTAGGAATTATAATTACTGTTGGAGTTATAATTTATGCTTTATTAACTTCTTCAGGGGTTGCATTAGGTGGACTACCTTCATGGCTCCAGTTAACGAGCCAAGATAGAAATATTCTTATTGCAATAGTATTGTTTTTCCTATTTGTTTGGTTTGTAGTATCAGAACCAAAAGATAAAAACTCTTGGGGTAAGTTTACAAATTATCTTGAAAAACTTCCTGGTGAATTAGGGAAGGGAGGTAGCTAATGGCATCAGTACTTGATATGAGTATCTTGTCATATTTTGCTCCAGTATTTATTTTTGCATTAGTTTGGATTATTACTTATGCTATTCTAGAAAAAACAAAACTATTCGGAGACAATCAAGCAATCCATTGGGTAATTGCCTTATGTATGGCTGTAATGGTAGTTATTGTTCCGGGATTGACAGATGTTATCCAAATTATAACTCCTTGGTTTATTGTTTTCTTTATTTTTGTAATTTTATTAGTTGTAATCTTCTTATTTATGGGTGTAAAAGGAGATACTATAGCTGGAGTTTTTGGAGGAAATCAATTTGTTATTTGGGTTATAGTTCTAGTTAGTTTAGGAATTTTAGGTTACGCTCTTATGATGGTTTATGGAGATGCAGTACATAATATTACTTCGCCTGAAGATGAGAATAATCTAAATGCTCAAATTGGGCAAATAATATTCCATCCTAAAATAATGGGTATGGGATTAGTTCTTGCAATTGCGGGTCTAATTGTTAGATTTGTTTCAGCCTCGCGTTGACAAAAAAGAAAAAAATTATTTTTTTGTTTTACTCTTTAAATCTTGTGTGATTCTATCTAAATCTTTAATATTTGAAGTCAGTGGTGCTAAGATCTTACCAAACACAGATTCTAAAGCTTTCATATCTGTTCCAATATCTTGCATTGTTTTATTATACTCACTAACTTTGCCCAATACTGCAACTTGTAAATCTTCTAATCTCTTTTGTGTTCTAACTAATTCTTGTTTGGTAGCATCTAAATCATCCGAAATAGCTCCTTTCCAAAGATTAATATCTCCAACATCTCTTGTAAACTCTTTCCATTTCTCTTCTAATATCTCCTCGACAATAGCCTGAATATCTTCATAACCAAATTGTTGTTGTGGCAATTGATATTGTTGGCCATAATCTTGTTGTTGAGGTTGATATTGTTGTGCTGGTTGCTCTACTGGTGGAGCTTGCTGTTGTGTAGGAATTGGTATTTCCTCCATAGCAGATTGTTCCATTCCAACTGGAGCACCAGTTCCACCCATTCCTGCTTGATTCATTGCCATAGAAATCTGATCTAGATTATACCCTTGCCCTTCTAGACTCCGGGTAATATCCTCATTTGTCAATCCTTGACTTTGCATTTGTTGTACTTTTTCTATTGGTATGTCTGGCATTGTCTAATATCTCCACCACATCATCTTCTGTTACGAACTTTAATGGGTCCCACATATTAATATATTTTTCTAAAATCTTAACATCTGATTTTATTGCAAATTTACTTGCTTCTTCAGATAAATGTTTAACTACATTCTTCACATTTCCGATACTTTCCTCTACTTTTTTGAGGTTAGTATTACTCCTTTTTATTTCCTTCATAACTTTGTTATACTCTTCAATCATATTTTGATTCATAACTAATAATTTCTCACCAAACAAATTCTGTTTACTTTCAAGAACTCTAATCCGATTAACTAATTCAAAAACAATCTGTGGATCAAAATTAGTTTGTTGTACTTGTTCAGCCATTTTATACAAACGAAAGTTATTTTAAGTTTATAATTATTTGTATAATATTATAAATTAAAAGGTTTACGGTTATAAAAAGAGGAAAAATATGGCTTTTACAAAAAAACAAGAAGAATATAAAATAGAAAAAGAGGGACAAGATGAAGTTTTAAAGCTAAATTATGAAGAAAAACCCTATTCTCCCTCCATTGAAGGTAATCCATTAGTTATGATGGATGCCATAGATAAACTCATAGAAAACCCCTCAATAACTAGACTTTCATTCTTTCAAAGAAGAAACTACAATTATGATTACCCTCAAACAACCATGTTGATGGATATAGCTAAAATCTATAGCTATTATGTAAAAAGTAAGAGAGTAATGAACCCACAATCTATGGGATTACCAACAGATCATCCCCAGTTATTAGCTCAAAGATTCGAAACATTAAGGCAAATATTAATTCATCTTTTGAAAACAGATCCATTAGGTGCTTATGTAGAACTTAAAAGAGTAATAAGAACAGAAAATATAAATTTAAAAAAGTCTGCTTTGAGAAATGAAAAAGAATCAATCAGAGCATATATTACAATTCTTCAACAAATATTTGAAAGTTTAGATTCAACAAATTTAATCAATTCTGCAAGAATATATCTACCAGGGTATAAGTTGGGGGATAGAGAGCCATACAAAACAATCTTTAGACCTTCAATAACTCCAGATTTTATGTTTAGTAAGATAATGTCCTCTCCCCCTTTAGATGGGGAACAACTTTCTATCTACAAAATAGATCCTCAAACAGATGTTACTATCTTTGATACTATAAAAGAGATTAAAAAAGTCTATCATATTAATCCTCCAGAATTTAAATTAACTGAAGACCAGTATGCCTTAATTGATCTTGCAAAGGGAGTTTTAGCTCAACACCAACCAAGAGAAGAAGAATTCCTAGATCCTCAAAAAATGCGTAGTACTTTTACAAATATTGGTAAAGACCTATTAAGAGACCTTGCAGAACAACAAGGTATTAACCTCTCTCCCGAGGAATTAGAGTATTTAGCAGAAATACTAGTAAGACACACAATAGGG